>JAAXKN010000004.1 GCA_025612375.1 Ignavibacteria bacterium | reverse complement strand
TACTATTATGGTTATCTCAAACCATCTGTCTCTCACAAACTTTTCACGGCGCAACATATTCAAAAGCCCATCCGATCTAAAATCCCTATCTCATTATTGCTCATTTTCATTGTTCATTTACTTTCCTTCCAGTCAGGTCAGCTTCAACAAACATAATTCATCAAAACCATTCCCCTCGGAATATTGCTATCTTGTTTCCGCGATCAGAGCAGTCTGAGCAAAGTTGGTTATAATGAGAAAAGATTTCTTTAGAATAATGCAAATTTTAGCTAAATTCATATGTACTGAGTTTTATATTGAGATAAGGGAAATAAAAGTCTTATTTTTATAATAAACCTTTTTATTACTATGATTAATCTTATACCTATTGTAACCGGATTATTAATTATACTTGCAAAAGAATAAATCCTGGACTACTACGATTATTTTAATCGGGAATATCGAAGACAGCTTATTAGGAAAATCTGGTCAGCAAGATTAATGATAGCAGGCGGAATTTCAATAGCGATAGGAGTTATAAACTTCTTCCGAACATACTAGGGGCACTATCCAAAACAGGCACAGCATAAATCCAATACTTTATCTTTTATTAAAAGGGCTTCTCATGAAAGTTTTAATTCTTGGCGCAAGCGGTGCAACCGGCCAGCAGGTTGTTTCTCAATTAATTAAAAAAGGGATAAGCCTAAGGATTGTCACCAGGAAGAATGCAGCTATTCCGGAAGAAATAAGTAATAATATGCTTGTCGAACATATTACCGGGAATATTGCCGAATTCAACATGATGGAAAATAAAGCTCTTATTAATGAATGTGATGCTGTTGTATGCTGTCTGGGCCACAATATTACTTTCAAAGGTATATTTGGAGAACCCCGTCAGTTAGTTTATCAGTCGCTAAAAAATATTTCTGAGGCAATTCTTCAGGGTTCCTCAAGGAAGATAAAAATAGTCTTAATGAATACGGTGGCTTGTATTAATAAAGATATAAATGAAAAAAGATCAATATCGGAAAGAATTATCCTTTCACTGCTGACTGTATTATTGCCGCCGCAGAGAGATAATGTAAGGGCTGCAGATTACTTAGCAAGAGCTGTAGGAAAGGATAATGAAAAGATAGAATGGGCAGTTGTCCGGCCTGATTCGTTAATTGATAAAGATGTTGTAAGTCCGTACGAAGTATTTGAATCAATAAAAAGAAACCCCATATTCAATCCCGGAAAGACCAGCCGGATTAATGTTGGCCATTTTATGGCAGATTTGATAACCAACAATGAATTATGGCAAAAATGGAAAAACAAGATGCCGGTTGTTTACAATAAATAATTGCCGTATCAAAGGAGAGATCCTAAAAGTTGGAAATAAACCTAATTCGAAGGGAGCTGAATAAATACATCCTTAAGTCTTCAGCTGATCTTGAAGTACAACCATGCAAGACTTAAGACTTTACAGAAGATAATCCATTCGAAAAAAGAAATCCTTTCAACAGGAAAGAAACTGGTTTAATATTTTCAAAAACCTCTTGGTCACAATTTGGTCACTGACATTTTAAATAGGGAGAAAGCAGTCGGATTTCAAAGGATTTTTGCACATCCGGAGATTCCCTGTCTCTCCGCAACCAAATAGTAACCTCGGATTTAGCGTTTTTAAGCTGTTTTCGAGGTTTTCTATTTTTATGAAGGTCTGCCTAGACGGCTGTTGATGCGCAAATACTTTAATGGACTATAACAAAATTAACGAAGAAGAAAACCTTTTCATTAACTGCTCCTCTGAAATTAAGATTTGATTAAAATGAAATTCCTATTGTCAATGCGAAAGGAGGATATTTATCCAGATCATATTCATGGCCAGAGGCTCCTGCCTTGATTCCAATAGTATGATGCGGCAAGAAAAACATTCTTGGAGTAAAACTCAGATAAGTATTTTCTCCCAAATTGAATTCCAAGGAGCCAGCCAATGATACCATCGGGGCAGGAGTAAATAAATCAAAATATACGCCTAATGACGACTGAGGGGTAATATAAAAGTATTTAGTTACAGGAAACTTGTACTTCAGGCTTACATCCATATAAGGAGAGAAATGAGCTCCGATAGAAGGGGTGATATAAAAGCCGTAATTATCAAGAAGGCTGAAGTTATACCCTATACTTCCCAGGAATAAATGTCTAAGCGGTTCAACTCCAGCATTAAATTCAATGTTATTTCGGAATATCGGTGTTCCATTTTGCGGGGAGGGGCTCTTCATCTCATATTGAGCTAAACAGATAACCGAAGATAAAATTAAGATAACAACAATCAGTTTTTTCATGATTTACCTTAGTTTATTGGTAATGTCTTTATCTTTGTGTAAAAAATAAAAGAAGGAGGTGCCGCTCCAGTTTATTAAATTTGAAGTGCAAAACAAAAAATTTAGTAAAAAAGGAGACAGCACCATGAGCACAAAGTTAAATGCATCCAGTCAGAAAAACAAATTATTTGAGGAAATGTTAAAGATGGAAGAAGGAGGAGGTGACCTCTTCCGGGAGTCCTTTAAGCGAGGAATGGAAAAGCTCCTTCAGGAAAGCCTTGAAGGAGAGGTGACGGACTTCCTGGGGCGCAGCTGGTATGAGCACAACGGTTCAGAGGGAAGAAGAAAAGGCTACCGCAACGGCTACTATGACAGGCAGGTAAAGACAAGCGAGGGCCTCCTGGAACTTAGACAGCCCAGAGTAAGGGACACCGATGAAGAGTTCAGGAGCAGGATCTTAGAAAGGCTGGATAGCCTGGAGGACAATCTAAAGTACCTATCCCGTGAGATGTACATAAGGGGCATGTCCACGCGTGACATAGAGGATACCTTTAGAGATGATAGCGGAGAGGCACTTCTGTCCAAGAGCTCCGTAAGCCGCCTAAACTCTGAAATGACAAGGGAATATGAGGAATTTACCTGCCGTGACCTGTCGGAACTTGACGTGGTCTACCTCTTTATTGACGGGGTTTATGAGGCTGTTCGCAGGTTTACGGGTAATAGGGCACTCCTCTGTGCCTGGGGCATATGCTCTGACGGGACAAAGCGCTTAATCCACGTAGCAGCTGTTGAAAGTGAGAGTAAGGCATCCTGGGAGGTGTTCTTTCTGGATATGACAAGCCGTGGTCTCAGGCATCCGCTTCTTGTTGTAAGTGACGGGGGTAAAGGGGCAGGTTCGGCCATAGTAAAAAGCTTCCCCAAGGCTGACCGCCAGAGGTGCCTGGCACATAAGATGAGGAACATTGCATCCAAGCTCCCAAGGGACCGCCAGACGGAAGTCATCTCTAAAGTAAAGGGGATCTATTATGCCACAGATTACGAGGCTGCAAAGACCATGGCATCTGACTTCATTGACAAGAATATTGACAACTACCCCTCTGCTGTCAAGTGCTTCAGTGAGGACCTGGAGGCATGCCTTGTCAATCTCAAGTATCCCTTAGGCCACAGGAAGTTCATTCGCACTACGAACCTCCTGGAAAGGGCATTTGAGGAGGAGAAAAGAAGGACCAAGGTGTTTCCCCAGCATGCAAGTGAGAAGGCCCTTACGGGTCTGGTCTTCTCAGTTCTCTACAGGGCATCACAGAACTGGAAGAGAATTGGGATGAGGGATGATGAACTGAAAATACTGAAGAACATCAGAAAACTGATGACGAATGAAGAATCAACCGGGGACTATATTTCATATAGATTGGCAGCGTAGGCCTCCTTTGAAAAAAATATTTTTACACAATAAAAAAGACTTGACCCCTGACATCGATCGTTATATAGTTAATGACTATTATATCATATTCTGATTTATTATTTCCAGGTTAAAGTATTTAAATATTTTGTCTGGAATTTTGCTAAATTCGCATGGATTTAGTTTTGAACAGGAACAAGTCATTGGCGGAATATTCTAATAGGGAAAAAGTAAATAGTACAATAAAAGAAAAACACAGGAGGAACTCTTAAATGCCAGAGGTTAAAACCGATAGAGCAATTATCCATTATATTGAAAAGGGAACAGGTGGAGTAACTTTACTTTTTATTCATGGCTGGGGAATTAACAGCAGCTACTGGAATGATCAGTTAGAATATTTTTCTAAGGATTATAGGGTAATTGCAATTGATCTCCCGGGCTTTGGAAAATCAAAGTCGGATAGAAATCAGTGGACAAGACAGAACTATGGGCAGGATATAATTGATTTCATTGATAAGCTTAGCCTAAAGAATGTTATACTTATCGGCCATTCAATGAGCGGCGACGTGATACTGGAAGCCGCACTTAAAAACCACAATGAGATTAAAGGAATAATTGGAATTGATAATTTCAAGATGCTTGACGTTGCCTTTACACCCGAACAGATTGAAGAGATAACCTCAATGTCAAAGGCAATTGTAAATGATTACAAGAATTCGGTTCCTTTTTTTGCGGAAACCTTGTTCCATCCTGAAACTCCTGCTGATGTAAGAAAAAGGGTAACAGATGATTTTGTTAATTCGGATGAGAAGGTTGCTTTGGCAACTTTGTTCGATATGATGGAATATTTTAAGATCTTGAACGAAAGAGTATCCAAACTTAATTATAAGCTGCATCTTGTCAATAGTGACTTTGGACCCACCAATACTCAGGGTCTTGAGAAGTACTGCCCGAAATCATTTGACGTAAGCTACATTCATGCAACCGGGCATTACCCGATGATAGAAAAGCCTGAGGAGTTTAATAAAATACTGGAAATGGTAATTAAAAAGTAAAGAAATAACAACAGGGGGAATATATATTCCCCCCGTTTATTTGAGTTAAGAAGTTACTGAGGTACGCTGCTGCCATAACTTAGCATCCACTGAATTCCAAACCTGTCAGTGGTCATTCCAAAATAAGCGCCCCAAAAGGCTTTCTCAGGCTTAACTTGTGCTTTGCCGCCTGAAGAGAGGAGGTCAAAAAGTCTGTTTACTTCCTGTTCACTATCCAAATAGAGAACTATAGAAAAATTGTTTCCTACAGTTAATTTTTGGCCCATTGATTCCAAAGTATCAGTTGCCATTAGCAAATAACCATTAAGGATCGGCAGTGCAATATGCATAATTTTATCCCGGTCCTTTTCTGCAATTTTACCGGCTTCCGGTGTATCCCTAAAGCGCTGCAGGGACATAAAATCACCGCCAAAGACCGATTTATAAAAGTTAAACGCCTCTTCCGTATTGCCCTTAAAATTCAGATATATACTTACCGATGACATTTTTGTTCCTTTCATTAGTAAATGAGAGCTTTGTTACTGCTTAAATATAACAGCAAAAAGGATATTATAAAGGGAATAATTTCGACAAATATAAATAAACGTGCCTGATATATATTCGGATTAATAAGTTTCTTCAACACCTCCCTATTCTCTTCCGCCTGGGTGACCGGTAGAATGTTACGCAGATTTTTGTTTAATTATTTCTATAATACCTGTTCTTAATATGAGGAATGATATATGAGCAAATTAAAAGTATTGTGCTTTGGAGTTTCTGTTGATGGATTTGGAGCTGGAGCCGGTCAGAGTCTGGAAAACCCTATGGGGAATAATGGAATGGCGCTGCACGAATGGTTTTTTCCCACCAATACTTTCCAGAAGATGCACGGCCAAATGCAGAATGGAGATAAAACTGAAGGGATTTTGGGGATAGATGATGACTTTGCTGATAAAGGTTTCCATAATATTGGTGCCTGGATTATGGGACGAAATATGTTTACGCCGGAAAGAGGTCCATGGAAAGATTTCTCATGGAAGGGATGGTGGGGAGAAAATCCTCCTTACCACACTTCCGTTTATGTTTTGACACACTATGCAAGGCCCCCTATTGAAATGGCAGGTGGAACTACTTTTTATTTTGTTACCGATGGAATAGAAACTGCCCTGGAAATGGCAAAAGAAAAAGCTGGCGGGAAAGATATTCGTCTGGGCGGAGGTGTTGAAACTGTTAAACAGTATCTGAAGGCAAAACTGTTGGATGAAATGCATATAGCCATAGCACCAGTTCTTTTGAACTCAGGTGAGAACTTATTTACAAACGTTAATTTAAACGAGCTTGGCTACAAGTGTGTAGAGTTTACTCCCTCAAAAAAAGCTTTACATCTGGTTTTCAAAAAATATATTTAGTCTCAAATGTGGGCAAGGCTTTGTAATATGCCTGCAACATAAGCTGGGTTCGAATAATTTAGGACCTTCGGATCCCGAAGTAACTCCATGGGGACTGTTTCTCCGCATCTAAAAAGAAAAGCCCGAAGTCGTCTGATTTTGGGCTTTTTCATTTTATTACGACCTAAAATGGATGTGAATTCCCAAACATTGCTCTGATCTTTTCAATATCCAGTTCATGAAAATCTTTGATTACAAGATCAACATTCTTCAGTTCCGAAGGATCGTGTGTAGTTGCCACTCCTACCACTTTCATTCCTGCATTTTTTGCTGCCTGAATTCCTGATAAGGAATCTTCAAATACTACACATTGTGAAGGTTCATAATTAATTGCATCGGCTGAAGCCAAATATATTTCGGGATCAGGTTTACCTTTTGTAACCTGAGTATCATCAATTGTATTTGCAAAATACTCACGGATGCTCAGTTTTTCCGTAATATATTCAACATTAATAGGCGGGGCTGATGTGGCAATAGCGGCAGTAATGTTGTTTTGTTTCAGAAGTTTAAGAAAATCAATAAGTCCTGGAGTTGCTTTAATAAAAGGAGCATATTCTTCTCTGTATGTTGCATTGATTTCCTTCGCATACTCTTTTATTTCAGATTCTGTTATATCTTTGAAAAGTATCTTGAGAATATCTTTTCCGGTTCGTCCGAACACTATCTCCTTAAACTCATTATTCGAAAGATTAATCCCCCTTTTTTTAAGAAATATTTTCCATGCTTTTTCATGATACAAAGCATTGTCAATAATAACTCCATCCATATCAAAAATGGCTGCAAAATTTTTATCGTTCATAAATTAATAGTATTCCCTGTTTTAATTTCTGATTTCTCCGATCCATGAAAGTAAACAAAAAATTCATATAATGCCAAATATCCTGAGCGGTAAAACTAAATCATCTTTCCCACACTTCTCTTAATTGATATAATTTGCATTGGGGAAATGGGGAAAAACTGTGTCTAAAATATGCGTGCTTTTGCTGAACCCGCATGGACAAGGTTTTGGGTAAGGACAGCTTCTTAAATAATCCTTGAGAAAAGCCATAGAGGTTATTTCTTTGAATCGCATTTATCAGGTTTTGAAAAGTGACAGATTTTCCTTTTGCCTTTTGGTTTAAGGCTTTTTAACTTTGGACTATTAATCTTCATACATTTTCAAACTATCCCTCCAGAGGATGCGAAATGGGAGCTCTTAAGACCCTGCATGTAACGACCGCCAAGGAATGGCGGGCCTGGCTAAAGAAAAATCACCTAAAGGAAAATGTTATCTGGTTAGTCTTTTATAAACAGAGCGCCAATAAACCCATTCTGCCCCTGGAAGATGCTGTAGGTGAGGCACTGTGCTATGGATGGATAGATAGTATAATTAAGAAGCTGGATGAAGAGCGTTATGCCAGGAAGTTTACGCCGAGAACAAATACAAATAATTGGTCCGAAGTAAATAAAGCTAGAGTAAGAAAGCTTATCAAAGAAGGCAGGATGACTGAGTTCGGCCTTTCAAAGGTTACGTTTCCACTTGAGGAAAGTTCTGAAAACAAAACGCCCCCGCAGAAGAAGAAAGTTTTGGATATTCCGCCTCTTGTTGAAAAGGTCTTAAGGGCAGATGCCCTTGCATGGAAGAACTTCAGCAGTCTTGCCCCCTCTTACCGCAGACTCTACGTATTGTGGATAACAAGCGCAAAGAAGGAGGAGACTCAGGCAAAAAGGGCTGCAGAAGCTCTTGAGCTTTTGAGGCAGAATAAAAAGCTCGGGTCAAAGTAGCAAGCATGAAATGCTGTGCTTAATCCGGCTTTGAAAAGGGAATATCAAAAATGCGCACCAGTTCTGAAATTATCCTCAGGGTTTAATTGTGCAGTAGAAAGTATAACTATCAAAAAAAGGGTCCGCACTTTTAAGGTATTTAAATCCGGATGAAGCGAATTCACCAACCTGAGGAAAAACTCTACCGCTAAAGACATTGCCGCTTCCCCATTTATCAATATGGACTAATACCTGTTTAATTGTATCTCTCATGGTATATGGTTCAGTTGGGAAAAAATCGGGATAAAGTATTTGGACAGCTGAAATAAGTTCAGGCAGTTTGCCCGGACCGTTATCGTGGAACAGGAATTTAAATTCCCCATAGGATTCGCTGGCAGGATATATTTGTGTAAGATAAATTGTATCGTTGCTTTTTTTACCGCTCCACCCGTATTGCCGAGAATATGCTTTAGGATAATAAAAAGATTCCCCTTCTGAAACAGGATCTAAAGGATTCCATGTTATTGTCACGGGTGAAATGCTTGCTTCAGTCTCTACCTTCAAGACTCCTTCAACCTGGTAAACAGAATCTTTAGATTGCATCTCGATCCGGACTTTCCAATCTTCTGGTGCATTTGGAATGTATGGTACAAAAGTATATATAGTGTTTCCCACAATACTGTCAGCCATATTCCAGCAGCCGTTGAAAAATATCTGTTCATCGGGCTTAAAATTTATGTTGCCGTCTTGTATAGATATCTTGATTTTTTGCCCTACTCTGACTCTCTGTGGTTCAAAGCTTATTCCGGACTGAGTTAAACTGCTTTCAACAATATTATCGTTCTTTTTGCACGAAGGAATAATAATAGTGCAACTAATAAGGAATATGAAGAGTATTGTTCGCATGACATAACCTTTATTTATGTCATGAATATAAGAATTTTTCAAAAGAATATAAACTTTTAATAATAATCTTACTCAAAAGGGCAAGAAAATAATAATTCATAATTGTTCGAAATTTCACTATTTTCGCATTGACAAGGTTTTAACCAGGCGCATGTGTTGTTTCTCTGAAAATTATCCTCAATAACAATTATATATCGATGCTTAATATGAAAACTTTTGTCTTATGTTTTTTTCTGAGTGCATTTGCACTCAATACTTATTCGCAGGAATGCGGCGATTGCTCCCGGCCCAGAATCGCACTTTATGATTTCGAGATGAAAGTAGAGAGGCCGCAGGCTGATTCTCTAATTCCTGACTGGATGGAGCTGTTCTGGGCTGGCATCAGGGCCAGGTATTGTGTAAGGCAAAATGAACCGAACTCAGGCTGTATCACCTGGTTAAGCGGCGCGATGATCAATGCCTCAACGCTGCAGAACGGGACACTTAAATACGGCCTTACTTATACCAATCTTCCTCCTGCCGGCGAACTGGACTGCGACTATATCCTCTCCGGCTATGTCAGTCGCGCCGGAAGCAGCTATGAAGCTGTACTTACACTAGAGACCGGTACTTCCAGGGAACTGGTTAAATCTACTTCAGTTCAGTTTGAAAGTACTATTGGAGAACCTTGGAAGGCGGGAGAGAAACTCGCAGCACAGTTCGGGTCCATACTGGAAGTAATAAGGCAGTTCGAGATATACAAAAGAGACACTGATAACTCGGTTGCTATAAAAAGCCTGTACAGAAGAGGTCAGCCGGAGGAGGTACAAGTAACACCTTCACGCCAGAAGGTCAATGCCGGCGATACAGTTGATGTAGAGATAAAACTGATCGATTGCGATGGTGTGCCGCTGAAGGGCAGGAAACTCCATCTGAAAGAATTTACAGAAGACGGGGAAGAATATTCCGGACCTCAGAATGGTAAGTTTACTGAAGATGAGGTCACTACGGATGAACAAGGGACGGCAAAGACGCGGTTTGTACCGTTTCAGCCCGGACTTGCGGTAATGTATGTAAATTTCCCGCATAAAAAGCCGACTGGAGCAAAGGACCTTTTTACAGGAACGGCCTATCTCAATGTGCCGCCGGAAACGTGTGAAATGGATGCAGTGTGGAATTTCAGCACCACTTCAAGGGGAGACACTTCGTGGACAAATACTTTCGATACCGGTACCATTTCTTTCAATTCAAATACTTCTGAAAATACCACGGCTTCATTCAAATTAAAGATTCTCCTGGAAAGGGAATACAGTGTCCAGCAGCTGAAGATATATAACAAAGTGCTTTCTGTAACGCCATCAGGAACATACAGCCGCAAAAGGGATTTCTTCAAGGATTTCAGTGTAACTGCTGGTGGAACTACCGGAAAGACGATAGATATAGAAAATGAAAGTGTAAAAGGCCGGATCAGCAGGCCGGGCATTAAGGCCGATGTTACATACCCATACCAGTCAGACGGCATTCCTGAGGTTTATGTGTCTTCCGATATCTCCAGAAAAGGCGCCAGCAATACGAGGAATTTTTCTACTGAGACCGGATGGTCCAATGATTCTTATAGCATCAATGACTCGTCGGATGGCTTCTTTATGAATTTCAACAGGACAAATCTGGAGGACAAGACAGTAAAGCGTACGGGTGATACGTGTACGTATGAATACAATATTTCGAATGAATATGCGCAGGATACAAAATTAGATTATCACGGACATACTCTCTACACCAGGGAGAGCGAAGATTGGTATATCTCTGTAAAGCCGTATGGCGATGCTACGGATGTTGAAAAAGAAGAGCAGAAGAACGTACCTGCGGTATTTGCCTTACAGCAGAACTATCCCAACCCATTTAACCCGTCCACAGTGATCGGTTATTATCTTCCGTCCGATGCGGACGTTTCGCTTACCATTTATGACGTGCTTGGCAGGCAGGTGAGAACGCTGATAAATCAGCATCAGTCTGCCGGGAAACATGCTGTCAAGTGGGACGGATCAAATGAGTCAGGGCGCAATGTCTCGGGAGGGATATATTATTACAGGCTCAGAGGTATTTCTGCTTCAGCAAGGGAACCGTTTGATATGACGTATAAGATGATTTACATGAAATAGTATCAAACGGTACCCAAAGGAATAAATAAGTACAAAACTAAGAGTCAGCCGGTATAAGTTATATACCGACTGACTTGTTGTCACTATTTGGTCACCGATTTTCTAGATATTTCAAAAACAGGCTAAATTCAAAAATTTTTGAGAGGCATGGATATTCCCTGTCTCAGCAGGGTTTAAGAGCCTGAATTTAATGACTCAAGATGGCCAATTTTCGCTGTCTTGAGGCTTTTTTATTTGGATCTGCTAAACGGTTTACATGCCATTTCCACCGTAATTCACTTCTATTTAGCTGCAGACAAATTTAATCCTATCATTTTGGCAAAGGAAGTAATTGCCAGTTTACTCATGTTTTCAAAATAATTTTTATCAAATTTATCTAATCTATCACTGCTTGTGTGATAATATTTATTAAAGTTATACACCGGATCCTGAGCATAAAATTTGATCTTTTCATTAATTGCAACTGTAGCAAATCCTTTAGAATGGAAGAATTCATCATCTGATGCAGCCGGAGAATCACTTGTTATTAAATTTATTCCATATCCATACTGGTTATTTACGTCCTTGATGATATTGGTATACTGCAATGAACCATATTCGTGTGGTTCATATAAAGCAGCCAATCTGCTGTTGTTGATATCATATCCTATCATATCGGCATTCAGTAAACATTTAATCTTCATTTTAGCCGTAAATGCTGAGTCAGCAAAATACTGGCTTCCCTGGCCTCTTTCCTCTTCATCCCACAGGGCATAAATAACAGAGTACTTCGGCCTGAGTTTGGAAATAAGACGCGCTGCCTCGAGGACTACTGAACATCCGCTTGCATTGTCGTCGGCTCCCGAAGCAAGTGCACTATCCGGGCAGCAGTCGTAATGACCACAGATAATGAAATAATTTTCCTTGTCTTCCCCCTGCTGAATGGCAAGTATATTCCGTCCGGAGGAGCTGTATTTCTGGTCTAAAATATTAAGGCCCAAACTCTTAAATCTGGATTTCAGATATTCAGCCGCCATATTATTGCCTTCGAAATACTGGCTGCGTGTTGATATGGTATAATTACTCCCAAGAATAGTAACGCTTTTTTCGCCGCTTAATTCGGAGACAGTTCTAATCAAAGAGTCAATTGAAATGCCGGCCGGATTAAAAGGTTCAGAGGGAAGAGTGGCAACAGGTTCTGTGTTGTTACTTTTGCTACAGGAAAAAAACAATAAAGATAGAATGATCGATGAAAACAGGACAAGTTTTTTCATAACACCACCTGTTTATTAATTCAAGGAAAATTGATTTTAACTTAAAATAATTTTCTCACAACTGCAAGTGATGCAGGAAGCGACAAATTGCGCTGTCTACGACTTATCAGTTTTTTGATAATCTATCAGATTTCTGAGTGTATAAATGGAGATTGCATGAATATTGCGCCTTAAATTAAAGCCCCTTCAAATAATTTAGTTTGGCGTGGTTTTTGTTTTTATTAATTTGGATTGTGAATCTGTTGTATTCATGTGCTTTCTTTGGCTGTTATGTTTCTTGCCTTTCAATAATTTCTGGAAATATTCTAATTATTACTGAACCGGAGACATTATGAAATCAATCAGGTACCCGTCCCTGATTTTTGTATCTATCATAATTGCATTTTACGGCTGCAATAAAGGTACTGAACCCGTCGAAAATAACTCCAGGATCAACAGTCAAGTAAAACCAGTGGAGGACGATGTCGTAAGGTTTGCAGATACAACAATTACACAGCATTCGCCATCTTATTCTGTTTTATACTCATCACTTGATTTAATTGGAGTTGATCTATACTCTATTAAATATACTTATCCTGAAGAAGCCAGGTGTGAATTTGTAATATCCCAAAACGATTCGTTTACTGTAGAAATTAAAGGCTGCAAAAAAGATAAGACATGGCTGGTGGACCTTGGTGATATCAAATTCAGCAGTAATGACTCCTGGATTAACTCTGAAGTTCAGCTTATCAGTAGTGAAAAATCTCTCAATCCCGACAGCACTGTAAATAACCGTTTTACATTTAAGGCGTTAAAAAGCAGCAAAGGCTACGTATATTTTATTGAAACGGACCAGGCAGGTGCTGCATCATCAAATGATTCTCATGGATTGGTAATTGGCTATGACATTAATCCATTGGATAAAGTTTCTACACAAATCTATAGCAGTATATGGGAATACAATGCTGAAGGGAGTTCCTTCAGTACAGTGCGTTTACGGATCAAAGGGACCACAAATGCCTATAGATTAAGAGGAATGACATATGGGGACGGCCTGGCAATGGCTATGGAGATTCCAATCGAAAACAATAATTTTGACATTGAAATACCGGTTGCATTTAGCCACGTTAAAGATGTTACCTTAACAACAAGCACTGAACTAATAGTCTATGGAACAATAGGTTTACCTAGAATTATCAAGCTGATTAATCCCAAATCATCCCAATAATAAAATCAATAATATTTTAAGGCGCATTAAGATGAAAGCATTTAAAATGAAAACCCGTTTCTATTGTTTAAGCATTTTTCTAGCTTCATTTTCTTTTTTGTCTTTTACAGGCTGCAGTGATAGTTCAACCGAGGCGAATGACTCCATTCCGGTTAAACCGGTTGTCAAAGTTTCCAATATGAATTATAGCCAGGATAGTTTCAATGACTTCTTTCCCGACACCGTTTCTTTGAAGAATATTGCCAGCGCCTATTCGGGCAATAATTATTCGGAGGAAGTAAAAAAAGCATTGAATGATTACATGAGACAGCAGGCAAGTATATTGGGCGAAGATTCAAAAACTTTTGACAGGATAATTTCCCTTAGCGGAAGCAGCCTTACGGGGGAGTATGTACTGCCGACCTATGCTGAAAGGGCAAAGTATAATGGGCAGGATGCCTGGATTTTTCAGATCACCTATGGCCTGGGGAGTCCCACTTTAGGGCATTTTAAGTGTTTTGTGTTTGGATTGGAGAAATTAGATACTCTGCATTATGTATCGTGCAAGTAAAGAGAACAGAAGTATAGAAAACTTTATAATAATGAGGAATTTGGTTAAATTTCCACGGGTAGGATTATAAGAACTGGCAGAATCTCCATCAAGACAACCAATTTGGGAGAAAAATGAAAAGTAAAAAAGTTGAAAACTATCTTCAAAAGATAATACTTATTTTTATAGCAATTATTCCTCTTCTCTATTTCAACCAAATTGAAAATGTGCCACTAAAGGCTTTTGTTTTAGGAGCCGGATCCTGGGGCATTGGATGTATTTTCAAACTCCTGGCCTATCAAATTATTTTATCTCCTTTGCACAAAACGAATAAGTCTTTGCTTTCCATTTCACTGTTAAATGGCTTACTATCCGGCATTGTTGAACTGCTTGCCGCATATGTTATCATTTTGCTAATGAAAGATAAATTTGCTTTTGACTTTAATGCAATAATCAGTTTCGGCCTCGCAATCGGCTCATTTGAAATATTTATTGCAGTTAAAGCTAATGCCAACAAGATTATGAAGGGAACTGCACTGGAAGCACAATTTGAAAAGATGATTGAATTTCTGGATAATACGCAGGGTATTAGAAGTTACTTCTATAATGTTATCTTACCAGTAGTCGAAAGAATAGCATGTACTTTTATACATATTTCCACAAGAGGTTTAGTCTTTATTACTGTTATCACAGGCAGTAACATACCGATTTTTATTGCTCTGGCGGTTTTTGTAATTGCAGATGGATGTCTTGGTTATTATTACCATATTTCAGGCAAACTGGCAACCAGTAAAGGGTATATTCAGGTAAATTTATATTTGCTTATCTTATCAGTTATTAATACTGTTACCTTTTTTATAATGATAAATCCATATAGAAACTTCATTTTATAAAACTGCTGTCCTTAATCAGTAGTCCATCCCTGACACGGACTTAAGTTCTAATATCTTTTACTTTCCAAATTTGACGTCATTTATGCCTCAATCATTTCCGATTCTTCAGTTATAGTTATTTATTAAATAACCGGCTAATGTAAGGAAAAGATTGCTTTAGAATAATACAAAATTTAACTAAATTCGCACAGGCGTGATTTGGGATAAGGACAGCTGTTAATATAATCAGCCTGAGGATAATTATAGCAATAATTCACCCAACAGCCCCACGTATCTGTGAGAGACGGATTTCGAAAATATTTAACCCTGCGTACAGGAGGAATGATTATGGAAAAATATAAGATATTTGAGATGGAATTTGCGAATTTATATCCACTATACATTGGGAAAGCCGAACGCAAAAATCGCACAAAAGAAGAGGTTGATCAGATCATCTGCTGGCTGACTGGTTATGACCCTGCCGGATTACAGCATCAAATAGAACAGGGAAATGATTTAGAAACTTTTTTTGCGCAGGCACCAGCCATAAATCCAAATAGTTCACTTATCAAAGGTGCAGTATGTGGTGTTCGTGTAGAAGAAGTTGAAGATCCATTAATGCAAAAAATACGCTATTTGGACAAACTCATTGATGAACTCGCAAAAGGAAAAGCAATAGATAAAATTCTTCGTAAGTGAACCTATATTATTTAGCTAATAATCGTAGAAATTTAACAAGTATAAAACCTCTCACCGTGAAGAAAGCTTTAGAATAATGCTAAAATTAAGTAAATTCGCATGGACAGGTTTTGAAAAGGGATAAAGGAAGAAAAGTATGGATTATAAGACTGTAAGCGGTACAATAAACATAGCAACGGGGCTTCTTCTGGGCTTAGTTTGGCTAGGCATTGCAGCCTTTCTTCTGCTGAAGAAAAGGAAGAGTCTGGTGCATGTGCTGTTCTTCACAATATTCTACATCTATATCTATAAGGTTTTTGACTACACCCTGTTTCAATTTCAATCCCTGCTTCTTCTAAAGCATTTTGTGCCTGGCCTGATGCTTAATGGGCTGAGCGCTGAAAAAAGCGTAAATCTTATTCCGCTCGCCACGCTCAGGCTGGAGGACGTTAAGACCTCTCTTCTCAACGTTCTGCTTATGATACCGTTCGGTTTCGGGCTGCCGTTTATTACCAGTTTCAGCATGAAAAGAGTAGTCGCTGCTGGTGCGCTCTTTAGCATCGTTATCGAACTTTTGCAGCTGATAACGGGATTTATGGCAAATACGACATTCCGTGTAGCCGACATCAATGACGTGATATTCAATACGGCCGGTGTGGCAATAGGCAGCATGATCTTTGTCGCATTCGTGCGCTTGTATCGCCAGGCATCCCGCAATTGGGCGATGAAAGAAATTCCGGTCCTAAGGTATATCGCCGAGCGGCCTCAGGTTGATAAATAATAAACTATAAACACTAAAACCCGCAAATTCAAATAACCACACATGAAAAGAAGCTTAATAATTTTTCTTCAGATTGGGATTTTTCTCATCGGCATCGGCGCTCTTGCTCTAATGCTTTGGGAACCCCACCTTGAAGGCAGAAACGCGCATGCCACACTCCTTCAAATATATTTCAACGATCCTTTTCTGGCATATGCATACATCGCATCCATTTTCTTTTTTGCAGTGCTCTATCAGGCATTCAGGCTCTTGGGATTTATAGGGCGGGATGAACTCATTTCAGCACGTTCCGTGAAAGCGCTGCGGACCATAAAATATTGCGGATTGTCTCTTGTCGGTTTTCTTTTGGGGGCTGAAGCCTATATATTCATAGTTCAGAGAGGCCGGGAGGATGACATTATGGGCGGTGTTGCAATCGGTCTTTTTCTGATATTTGTCTCCGCCGCAGTGGTTATTGCCGCAGCCGTGTTTGAAAGACTTTTAAAAGGCGCCGTGGATGCAAAATCCGGCAACGACTTAACAGTTTAAGGACAAACCAGTTATAAGTCCGCCTTTTCGAGTATTAGGAATAAAATGAATTAAAAACTAATTCCTTATTCCGATATTGAGCAGATCCTGCTATAATGTATATAATAATCAGAAGGTTGTTTAGTTCCATATTTTCACCTGAAAGAGGTGTAAAATTTGCTTATATGGAACTAGAACAACCTTCCTTTTTATATTCAAACCGTAATTTTATCTATTATTTTCATTTAGTTTCTTAACAGCAGCAAACTTTGCGGCTGCTAATGTCTCACGGTTTACCTTCTCTGTGATCCTTCCGCGTGTAATATCTTCAATATTCAGATATCCGCTTATTATGAGTATTTGAAGAACCATGTTGTTTACAATAGTATCCTTCGAATATCCTTCTGCAATGTAGAGGTTTGCTGTATCCTCATAGAACTCTTCTGCAAACTCCGGATTGCTCGGCAGGCTCATCAGCTGTTCATAGGTTTCGCTTACCGAATTCAGTTCAGCATTAATGTTCGGCGTTACTAAGAGCGGACTGAACTGTTTTTCCGGGCTTTCCTGCTTAAATCCTTTTATTCCCGAAAGGTCAACTTCTTTTTTCAGATCGTCTATCCTTACAAAGCGTGCCTTCCGCATCTGTTCAAGCTGGAAGAGCATGAAGTTATAGCGGCAGACCTCACTGTTATGCTTGTGTCCTTCAAAAATGTGGCTGTATTTTTCATAGACAAGCTGATGAACATAATTCTTGTTCTTATTGATATCGTTTCTGAATATCCTAACTTCATGTATCATGTTCTTCATATCTTCAGCCGCGACCTGGGGACCTGTAATCTCCTTGCCTTTTCTTCCAAGATCAGTTGAAAGTATTCCAAGCCTAATGTGTCTTCCCCGTCCGTTGCCTTCCTTGCCGCCTTTGAGAATATTGATCAGGTGTTTTCTTGACTCCATCTGTCCCTCTTCTGCAACAAAAGGCTGTCCTGCAGGAGTTGAAGCAAGTGAGTTGAAAATGCTGTTGAACATATCCTTGTCTATAATAAAATCGCATTTCCCGTCTGAATTACCGTTTCCATTGCCAGTTCCGTTTACCGGGACACCGGAGACCAATTCAGCAGATGAAATGAATTTATTCTTTATAATGTCAAAGTTCACCTTTGCGATCTTATATGAATTATTCTTTTGTTTGAATGTCTTGCCGGCAAATATTTTATTCACCACATCTTCAATGTCTATCTTGTCTATCATCTTATATGAAGCGCAGAGATAATATTTATTGGAGTGCTCGTCTTTTTCCCAGTCCAGCACGTCATCAATATAATTGCCATGCCTGTCCATCACATCCACAATATTTTTATCACCCGTGTAGCGGAGAAGTGTTCTCTGCAGGTGCGGATTATCAGAACTTGTGGCTTTTTCTTTTCTTTCTCCGTGCGAGTCTCTGTAGAGCAGGAAGTTCTCAGGATTTTCATATCTTGTAATTCCGGCTTCAGCGCGCGCATAGTTGCTTGCAGTAAGCATGATATCTATCTTAAAGGGCATTGTAATATCACACAGGCCGCTTATTGTGCTTCTTGAGTTCAGGTCTTCAACGTTGCTGTCGGCGGCTTTTGCAAAAAGTGAATAATAGTACTTAATGAAATCCGGGTCAAAGTCAGTTACCCTTGAAAAGTCGCCTTCTTCGGTACCAATTCCGTAAAGGTCGCCCTTTTCATCGGGGAAAATATAGAACATATCGCCGGCAATCATTTTAATGGAACGAATTCCCTGCAGATCTTTTTTAAGCCACTTAAGCATCATTGCCGCAAGCATTTCAGATTTTCCCACGCCGCTGTCACCATCTACCTGTACCACAAACAGGCTTCCGTCTTCTTCCTCAACTGCAAACAATGAACCGTGTACAGGAATACCTCCCATCTCTTTTACTTTCTCATTCATCATTGTAAGCCACGGCTTCTTGATATCGCCGAAGTAATCTACTTCTTTCTTAAGCGGAGTTACCATTGTCTTTATGTTTCCGTTCGGACCTTTAAGATCGAAATAGCCTATCTGAGGGAATGCCATTACTTTCTCCGGTGCGCCGTAGAATAGTATTACATCAGGCATAAAGTTCTTTACGTCTTCAAGCGTAACCTCATCAGCCTGTATAAGGCGGAAGTTGTCCGTCAGATATTTTAAATAGCTCTTCTGAAATACATAGAGTACTTTAACCAGTCCGTGCGTAATTATCTTGCAGCGGTAGTCATTCTCATCCATGTTCTCAATGAACTTCTCCATTCTGCGTCCAAAGAATACAGATGCCGGCTTAATATCCATGCTCTTTATATATTCATGCGGCTCCGAAAAGTCACGGCCATCGTGTCCGTTCTCAGGCCTGTCTGCTTTATGGAAAGGATATATTCTTTTCTTTGCATCGGTTGCAATTCTTGTATGCGCCTGCACCGGCTGCTCAAGCCCGATCACCCCGCACTTCGACATTACTTTGGCAACCCATTCAAGACCACCTTCAAGCTGCGACTCTATCTTAAAGTCCTTGTGCAGTGTTATTCCATGCTGTATCATTTCATTAATGCTGGAATTCTGCTTCAGGAACATGGTCTCTGCGAATTTAATCAGAGTATGATTATACCTGTTATAATATTCTGTGGCCTTTGTTTTGTTCATCAGCTCAATAAAGAACAGTGCAGCGTCGCGCACTTCTTCGTGCAGCTTTTCCTGCGTAACCTTATTATCCTTCAGAGTCAGAATACTCCCTGTGATTTCCTTAAGCTCATCTTTCAGTATGCCATAAACAAAATCTTCAGTAAACAGTTTTACTTCAGCGTCGTCTTTTTCAGAAAGTTTATTATTCAAGGCATCGACCTTTGCTTTCAGCTGTAACTCAAACCGGTTTTCTTTCTTAAGCAGAAATAGTCTCAATATTTTCTCTTCCACCTGAGGAGATTCCCTAAGAACAAACTCTTTCAATGTGTCGCGTACAAATCCGTCAAGCTTTGTCTTAAAGTTTTCCGGCCAGCTGAGTGAAGCGATTTGTGAGGCAAAACTTTCCAGGTAAGTAGCCAGTCCAAATTCTGCGGGCTGCTTTCCCGTAATTTCCTCAAATTTTTCCGCTGTTGCCTTAATAATCTCTTTAACCGAGGGTTCAGTTCCCACCTGCTCAAAGGGAAGGTTAAAATGCAGCAGCAGCTCCTCAATATATTTTCTTAAGATCCTGTTAATTCCTTCCAGCTTTGCCTTGTCGCCTGCCGGATCGCCCGATGCATTTAATGCGAGTATCTTAACCTTTGAATCAGAAAATAATATTCTTTCCATCTCAATTAAGATTTCTTTCATTATATTCTTTTCATCCGGATCATCAAGCACATAGCTGTTCGGCTGAAAATCAACTTTATTGTTGATGTATTTAATTATAGTGGCTTTTCCGAATCTTGAAACAACACTATTATAATCCAGGTTCTTCAGGAGTGGAATTGTCTTATATATCTGCGGCAGAAGGTTCTCATAAATCTTTGTAAATGCCCTGCTGCTTATAAAGCTCTTCAGATCCGTGCAGCTTCCTATATTCTCATAGAATTCAAATACAGAGTTCTTTGATCCCCTGATTGTGTTGATGGTGACACCCGAATCTTTAGGAAATGAATGGTAGAGCGTCATAATGTCGCTGATCGTAAGGCTGCTTTTGGGTGCCTTGTTCAGGTTTTTAATGACATTATAGTCTTCGAGCACCTTGTCTACAAAATCCATATCTGACGTTGTTTTGAATATTTTCTTCAGCACCTCATCAGTTGACTTCTCTTTATTTGCAGGATCTGATTTTTCATTGTAGAAAAGCTTCCAGTATTTTAAGACGATCCGGATCGAGTTCTCAATTTCTTTTACAAATATTTCATAACTCTGCTCACTGCCGTCCAGATAATCGCCCAGAGAGAATCTCAAGAAGCCCGTCTGATAAGGAATTACAGCAATGCCTCTTTGTGACGCCAGCTTCTTTGTGAATTTCTCAAGATCCTGGTATGAGAAGAAATCCTTCAGCAGTATATTAAAAAGATAAGAGCCGTCGGATTCAAGCACTTCGCAGTAGCTTTCAGCATCCTCCTGATGTATGACATCATTTGCCGTATTCTTTATAAGCTCCAATCTCTTATTGCATTCCTGACGGAAAAGCTTATTGACCCTGAATTTATTTATTTCCTTTACTATATGATCCTGATAATACTTGTAGAAAGGCTCGCCCTTGTATTTAAAGTCATCGGGCAGGCCGAGTACATCGAGCTTATTCAGGGATGCAAGCTCTTCAAGCAGAAATATGTGTAATGGACTTCCTTCAAAGGGTGAAAATCTCTTAATAGAATGATTTTTCTTTTCCTCTGATTTCCTTTCCTGGTAGCTCACTAACTCATCGATTATATAATTTTCTATCAAAGTCTTAATTTTATATCTGGAAGCATCCTTAGGGAGTTCACTTTCCATGCGGTCTTTTATCTTCTTTGAAAGCTGCGCTGCCTCAATAGTGTTTACAAGCATGTATAGCGAGTTTGTATTTCCCTTTTCAATTCCATTCTGCTTCTTGGCAAAGTTTATAAGGTCCTTCCTTGCAGGTGTTGCAATAAGAGATCCAAGCCTGTTGCCGGTAGCCCCCAGGTTCTTTGTCGTTGAAAGTGACGAGACGATGCTGATATTGGGGAGCGAACTGATGTTATTCATTATATAACGTGAAATTGTTCTCCATTTCGGTTCATCCGGATCATCTATCTTTATTGCATCACTGTATGCCTCGTCTAAAAGGAGCGTAATTTTATTGTTGTTTAGAAACTTCAGGAATTTAATTAGTGAAACATTATTAAAATCAGTGTGGCCCGATGGATTAGAAGGGTCATTGATAATGATCGTAAGATTTTCACAGAACCTGTCCCAGAGGTTTCCCGTGTCGTCAAAAAGCTGGAATGTATTTTTCATCCTGTTCAGGCGGTGATAAAGCCTTTCGAAATCTATCCTGTTATCCTCAGTGAGTCCAACCTCAAGATCAAAGGGATTAATATCGAACCTGTCTACAGGGAAAAGATCCTTGTATTCCCATGAAGCCTCGGCGTTAAACAAAATATAAGGTTTAAGCACAGAGTGGAATAATATATCGCGGATGATCATCTGCACGTCATCTGCAATGGAAGTAATATCGAGGTTAGCCAGGTTGCTTATAAATTCCTTTATAATCTGCTGTTCTTCAGGCGACTTTTTCTGATAAGCATCATTTATTCCGATATCAATAAGGAAATTTGTAAAGCGGCCTTTATTATTGGACTCGTTCTCAACCTTTGTAATATATTCTTTATACTTTTCCAGGAACAGGTTGATACCGAAATTCTTGTGATAATGATTCTTCAGTGTCCTCTGGAAATTAGTCGGAATAATATCAATGATCGTTTTGCACTTCTGTACAATCAGGGGGTCAACTGCCTTAAGAGTTCTGTTAAGCAGGTATTCCCCGTAAGTGCGCAGCTGGCTTCTGCCGCCGCCTTCAACTATGGTTGCAATATTCACCTGCTCTATATTGGAATAGAAGTAGGCTTTTGTGCGTGTCTCAAATTCGTGTATAAGTTCCTTGTTCTGCTTCTGAAGCTTTTTGGGATCCTTGCAGTTCTGAATGAGTACTATATAGTCGTGCAGTTTTGTAATTGCATACTTATCTCTTATGATCTGCTTTGCATAGTCATTAAACTTAAATAAAGTAATGTCTTTTTTAAGATTTCCTGTTTCGCCTAACTGTTCCTTCTTAAATTCATTAAGCTCTTCTTCATAATCGGCAATTTTTCTTTCAGCGCATTTTCTGAATTTTTCGAGGTTTTCATCGTTGACCTTATCGATGATAAGCCGCAGATTAAGCTGAGTATTTGCAAGTGAACCCAGTTTCTTTGTATGAACTTTATTCAGTGTATTTATAATCTTGTTATGGAAACAGAATACGAGTGAAGTGTTCGTACTGCGCGATTCCGGTGAATCATCCACAATAATGATGCGTGTAAGATAAGGGAACCATCTTATGTTGTTAAACACATTTGTACGCATGTATTTAGCTTTTACGACAAAGATGTTTGTCATATCGTTCTTTATCTCTTCGTATAAAGATGCTGCATCTGTAAACTCTATTATCCTTACATCATTTGCATTAAAGACCTCGGATGATAAGAGCTCAATTACAGTATTTGCGCCGCCGCCAACAACCGTGCGTATAAAACCATTTAAGCCCTTGAAGTTTACAGTCAGTTCTGTCCTTGAAAGGAAATCCTTTTTCTCTGCATTTGTTGTATAGTGGGTACTCTGAATTATCATCTGTTCAAGCACATCCATAAAGTAATTCCACTGTGCTTCTTCAATGTCGCCATTTACCCCAATAACATCCCTGAACTTGCGCAGTTCACGCACATCATCGCCCAGGGTAAGCTTATACATCTGATCAATAAGGCGCTGTGTAACCGGCGGAGTGCCTATTGATGAGTCGTGAGTTTTCAGGACATTTGATGACTGTGCTTTTGTCTTATCATCTACCAGTTCGGTATCAATGAGTGACGTCAGTTTTTCGGCGAACTTCTGTTTCTGTGTGCGGTACTGAAAGGCCTTTGAATCCTCATGCGGGAATAGCATAAGTGAGACATCTGTGTAGCCGGGGATCAGTTCCTTCAGCTCCAAAATATATTTATCTATTTCGGTTCGCTGTCTGGCCGGATCGTCCGGTTCCTCGCAGCAGAGTTCAACGAAGTTTTTTAAGTTATCAACAATATGTTTAGGCAGGAAATTCTCTGCCCTTTCGCCCAGCGAAGAATAAAGGTTAATAAAATCCTTGGCATCTTGTTGTAAATTAGCTATAGGTTTTCCCGGTAACTGCATAATTTTTTCTTTATTTATTTAATACTACTCTGTTTTTAAGTTTTTTTCTGGTTTATGCCGGTAATTCTTATGATTCCCGGGGATTTACTTTAATATTTTAAATCCAGTTCGCAATTTAACCAAAATAATTTGTTTTTGCGCACCCATGATTGTGCAATTTATGAATAATTCAGCAAGAATTCCTCTGCCGGATGTATATTATTTCATTTTTGTGAAATTATTTGAGAATAATCAGCAGAATAATGCAAAAAATTAATATTTCAGAAATTTCCTCCGTAAAAATCGCTTATTCGGGCATTTTTTTCCATGCAAATTTGCTGACATTTCTGTCAAAGACGCTTCCGGGCCTGCATTCATAATTATGCAAAATTATTAAAGTCAGGATTAAGACACATTTTCATTCAGAATGTGCCAAAAAGTAATTAAAATATGAAGTTTTGATAAATAGGTGCGTAATATTAAATTTGAGGTATAATTTGTAAGCTTTATTGCCAATAATAGTTGGAGGGTATCAAATGAAATTTAATATTTATTTTTTGATCGTTGGCATCCTTTCAATCCTTTTCAGTATTACACACGCATTGAACGGGCACGCTGCTGTTTTACCTTTGACTGAGGCAGCTGCCTTCGGGATAGCCACAAAAACAACAATTTTCTACGTCTGGCACATTATTACAATTGAGAATTTAATTTTTGGAATAACGTTTCTTATTATGGCATTTTATAAGGATTCTGCAAAAGTAAAATTTGCCGCCTGGATGATTGCAATCATTATACTTGCCCGCTGGGTTATTATTTTTGGCACCACCCTCATGAAGGATATAAATGGAATCAGTAATATACTGACAGATTCAGCAGCAATAATAATTTTCGTTGGTCTGATAATTCTAGGCATAAGAAGAAATGATAAAGCTCTTTTTTCTGCTATAAAGGTTTAGTTTCAAACGGGTTTTGCGGCTCTGAGTGCATTTTAAGCGCGTCAATTTCTCTTATTGACGTGAGTTCATAAAAGGGATAAGATATGGCCAAAGTAAATGCTAATGGGATTCAAATTGAGTATGATACTTTCGGGGACAGGTCATGCCCGGCACTGTTATTAATTGGAGGAAATGGCGCGCAGACTATTTTTTGGGATGCTGAATTCTGCGAGTTGTTAGTAAAAAAAGGTTACTTCGTAATTCGCTTTGACAACCGCGATTCAGGACTTTCGACAAAATTTGAAGAAGCCGGAATTCCAGACTTTCCGGGTGCCATGAGGGACCTAACGGAAGGCAAGCATGTTGAGTCAGCCTATTATCTGGAAGATATGGCTGATGATGCAGCTGGTTTGCTTGAGGCGTTGGCAATTGAGGAAGCCCATATTTGCGGAGCTTCTATGGGCGGTATGATAGCACAGATTGCTGCTTACCGGCATCCAGATCATGTTTTAAGCCTCACTTCAATAATGTCGGGCACAGGAAATCCAGATCTGCCGCAGGGTAAACCGGACGCACTTGCCTTAGTAATCTCGCCGCCGCCAGTGCAGCGCGAAGCGTACATTGAACACAACATGAATATCTGGCGAAAAATATGGAGCCCCGGTTTTCCATTTGAGGAACAAAGAGCCAGAGTGTATCTGGAGAGAAGCTATGACCGTTCATTCTGCCCGCAGGGAATGGCACGCCAAAACATGGCTATTCTTGTCAACGGCGACCGAAGCACATTACTTTCCACTATTAAGGTTCCGACACTGGTAATTCATGGAAGTGATGACCCGCTGATACCTGTTGAATGCGGGAAAGATACAGCCAGACTTATACCGGGCGCAAAGTTATTAATAATTAACGGTATGGGGCATGATATGCCTAAAGAAGCCTGGGAAGAAATAGTTGAGGCTATTGCAAAAAATTCATTGCAGGAGAATGTGAGATTGTGACTTATGGTTTTGAAGGAATTTAGGAAGAGGAGCAACAGGGTTTTAAGCCCCGGGAATAATTATATTGCGGGCAGAGAGGTTAATCATCTGCCCGCAAAAGCCGGCTTTTAATATTCAGCTTAAACCGGCGACTTTGCCTTTAGAATTCCTCTTCTCCCGTTTCATTTCTGTTCTGGCGGTCGCTCTGCTTGAAGTTATTTAAAGAATACCTAACGTTCAGCATTACCATAGGGGCTTCCATTGAGAACCTGTTGAATGAATAAAGCCCTGTGCTTTCTGTAGTTGATTCATGCCTGTGTGTGCCAAATATGTCCCTGACCTGAAGGGTTATTGATAGCTGCTTATCCATCAAGTCTTTCTTTAAGGCGAGGTCCGACATAAATGAGCCTTTTCTTCTTTCCTGAAGCGATACACTTGGACTTTCGTAATTTCCGTTCAGCTGAAGATGGAGTGTGCTGCTAAGGTTAATATTGTTGCTCATCCTGAGGCGCCAGTTAAAGCTGCTCTTTTCAACAGGAATTTCGTTTAGGCTGCTTTTGAGCCTGTAATCGTAAACGTTGCCCATCAGGTCAACGCTCCAGAGTTTGAGGACGTCGAAACTGGCCATTACTTCAGTTCCGAGTGAGTAGTCTTTTCCAATATTGGCAAATGTCTGAAGTGTCACGTTGTCGGCATATGGCGAACTGACGACATCAGTTTTGCTGTTATTAACCCTGTAATAACCCTCGGCTGAAAAAGATACCGGTCCTATAAGAGTCTGTAACCCCAGTTCATAGGAGTCAATAAGCTCGGGCTTCAGGCTTGGGTTGCCGCGGTGGACCGTTGTAGCGTCGACCCAGGTTGTAAAGGGTTCAAGCATCCAGGACCTCGGCCTCTGTATTCTTTTTGCGTAACTGGCTATAAACTGCATACCGGATTCAAGTTTGTAAGAAAAATGCAGCGTCGGGAAGAAATCCCATCTGTCGATATTGAAATCCTGTCCTAATGAAAGAACCTGGATCTTACGGTATGTATATTCCCCTCTTACTCCTGCCTGGTAGCCGAAGTTACCAATCATATCTGAGAATACCGAATAGACTGAATATTCATCAATTCTTGATTTTGTGGAATAGCTGAATTGCGGCTCAAACAGGTAAGCGCCTGCCGTCTGGTTGAACTGCGAGAACTGGTTATCTTCAGTAGAAAGCTCAGTCTGGCCTTCAAGTCCCGATTCAAGCTTCGAAATTTCGCTAAACGGCAGTGTATAATCGATTTTGGTATTAAACTCACTTCCGGGGCCACCTTCAGTTGTACTTTTGCCCTCGGCAATCCCCTGGCTGTTCAGCAGTTCACTGATTGATACGTCGTTCTGGTCTTCTGATTCGTACTGGACGTCTGCTGTAATCTCGTGCCCGGATGAATTAAATTTGTGCTGATAATTCAAACTGGCTTCATAAGAGTTGCCCGAGTGATCGGAGTAGCTCTTATTTATATAAAACAGTCCTAAAGGTGCCGCAGTGGAGAATTCGGAGTAATTTGCCGAGGAGCCTTCGGTTCTGGATCTGTCCTGGTATCTGCCTCCAATTCCAAGCACGTCATTGTCGCCAAGCGTAAAACTCAGGCTGCCTCTAAGCCCGTAGCCATCCCTGCGGTGGTTGCCATCGCTGTTCATATTGATGTGTGAAGTGCTGCCCTGGTAGTCGAAAATCTTTTCCTGCAGTCCGCTGCTGGCCATGTTCATCTTCCTGTAGTTCAGGCCGAAAGTTGCATCAACCAGAGGTGTCTTATAGTTAAAAAGACCTTCTGCGCCATACTTGTCCTTAAGCCCCGTGCTCAGGTTTGCCATGCCCGAGAGTCCCAGGTTCTTATTTTTCTTGAGCACGAGGTTGATAATTCCGGCAACACCCTCGGGATCGTACTTGACCGAAGGGTTTGTAATGATCTCAATATTCTGTATTGCGCTGGCGGGGATCTGCTGCAGGGCATCCTGGGCGTCTACAACCGTAGGGCGGCCGTCAATAAGGAGTGTGAAACTGCCGCTGCCGCGCAGGCTTACGTTGCCTTCAACGTCAACAGAAACCGAAGGAACATTTGCAAGAATGTCTACCGCGTTTCCGGAGGTGGCAGTGGTGAATTTATCCACGTTAATTACTTTCTTATCGATCTGGTAGGAAAAGGGGACCCTCTGCCCTTCAACGACCACATTATCCGTACTTACGACCTTCTCCTCAAGCTTTATTTCCCCAAGGTCCAGCCTGGAAGAAGAAAGTTCAACTTCTTTTAATTTTTTCTTTTCATATCCAATAAAAGAAACCGCTATGTTATATTTTCCGGGAACGACGTCCTTAATTTCAAAATTTCCATCAGGATCAGTAATCGATCCATTGATCTGTTTTCCGCCCGTAGCCTTAAAGAGTACAACGCTTGCATATTCAACAGGCTTTCCGGTCTGCGAATCCATCACCTTTCCCGTAATTGAGCCGCCGCCGGGAGCTCCCTGGCTGCCGCCCCGCTTGCCAGGCTGTGCAAAAGCTGAAGTAAACAATAAAATTGAAATGAAAAACGTAACAGTAATACTATATTTCATGAATATCCTCAATAATCTGGTATAAAAATCTGTACAAAAACTTGAAAAATTAACCGGTTAAAATACCGCATTATCCGGATACTAAACAAGCATTAAAGGACAAAATGTGTGAGTTTGTTTCAATAATAGTTCGACAAAGTAAAATTCAAAAAAGTTTAACGGAAATTTTAACATATTTATTGTAATTGTTATAAATTGCATTAGACAAATAGGAATAATTCCTTCTATAATATGTGAATTTTGGCTAAACTTACAAGCATATGATTTTGGGTAGGGATAGCGCTAAATAAACAGAAATCTATCAGCATTTAACTTCGGGCTTAAAATGAGAAACGCTCTGATATTTTTTCTATTTCTTATTTACACTAATGGATATCCGCAGCAGGGAACCATATTGCCATTATCAAAACCCGGGGAAACCGGATTCTCATCAGACAGTATAGGCATTGTGAATACTTTGATGCAGAAATATGTTGATGAGAAGAAACTTCCGGGCATTATAACAATGATTGCCCGTCATGGGAAAGTTGTTAGTTTTGAAAAGTTTGGAATGATGGATGTTGGAAAACCCATGCAGCTAAATGCATTTTTCAGAATAGCCTCTATGACCAAGCCCGTCACGAGTGCGGCTTTAATGATATTGTTTGATGAAGGCCGTTTTAAATTAAATGATCCTGTTTCTAAATATATTCCTGAATTTAAAGACTTAAAAGTATTTTCTGGAATTGATAGAGACGGAATAAAGCTTGAGGAACAGGCCAAACCGATGACAATCCGCAACCTCCTTATGCATACATCCGGTTTGGCCAGTGGCGGTGAGAGTAATCCTGTTGATTCCATCTACAGGGCTTCTAATCTTTCCGGCGGGACGTTAAAGGATATGATACAGAAGTTGTCAAAAATTCCTTTATTATATCAGCCCGGTACGAGGTGGAATTACAGCAGGTCATCGGATGTAATTGCTTATCTTGTAGAAGTTATTTCGGGGAAGCCTTTTGACCAGTTTTTAAGAGAAAGAATATTTGTACCCTTGCAAATGGAAGAGACGGGTTATTATGTTCCAGTAGAAAAACTGAACCGGGTTGCAGCGGTATTCTGCCCTGCTGATTCGGGAGGGATTAAAGCTCTGACGGATCCCGAGGTAAATAATGTGACGGCAAAAGTAAAGTTCTTCTCAGGAAACGGGGGGCTTATTTCGACTGCAAAAGATTATATGATTTTTTCGCAGATGCTGCTCAATAAAGGGATCTATAACGGGATAAGAATCTTAAAAAGTAAAACCGTTGAGCTAATGACTTCGGATCAGATATCAGATGAGATAATGCCTGATGACAGCTTTTTTGGGCCAATGCTATCCGGAATGGGATTCGGATTCGGTTTTGCGGTTGTAAAGAGCAATAACCAACCGGTTTTTACCGGCTCTGCCGGTTCTTATTGGTGGTCAGGATCTGCAAATACCTATTTTTATATTGATCCTGAAAAAGATTTGATATTAATATTCATGACACAATTTGTTCCAAATTTTCATTATCCGGTTTTTAAAGAATTCAGGGAATTGGTATATAAGTCGATAATTGAATAAACAGATAATTGACGAAAATTCACATTCTTTACAAATTTAGGAGCTAAAATGATAGTAAGAATATGGCACGGCTTTACCACACCCGAAAATGCTGATAAGTATGAAAAATTACTTTATGAGGAAGTATGGAAAAGCATTGAAGGGAAGAACATCAAAGGTTACAGAGGAATTGAACTGCTGAAAAGGGAGCAAACGGAAGAAGTTGAATTCATAACAATAATGAAGTTTGACGGAATTAATGATGTAAAAGAATTCGTAGGGGAAGACTATACTAAGGCATATGTCCCTCCCAAAGCACAACTTCTGTTAAAACGGTTCGATTCTCATTCACAGCATTATGAACACCTTGCTGCAGTTAACTATCAGTAAGAGCATTATTATATCTTACAATTCTTTTCCGTTTTGCCGGAATTTGCAATTATCAGCCGCCAATGCCGACAAATGATAAAAGACTAAAGCAACTGGTGAAGATATTTAAGCTTATCCGGGGAATTCTTAACATGTCAGCAGCCTCAAGCTCCAACAGTACCTGTTTTGACTTCCCCAGCCCGCTTGTAATTGGCTGTAATTACACCGTTTGGTGCAACATAACTTTCTATTAATGTAAATGCTGCCGGAAAAGGGCCATCGTCAAACAACTTCTTTCCCATACCAAGAGTCAAAGGGTAAATGTTGAGCCAGAATTCGTCCACTAAATCATGCTTCAGCAACAGCTGAACGAGCCTGCTGCTGCCCCAGACTTTGATGTCCGAACCATTTGAATTTTTGAGTTTTTCAATATCCGCCAGGCTTTTGAGGAAAACTGAGTTTTTCCAGTCCGACTTTTCCATGGTCCCGCTCAGGACATATTTTGTGACTTCATTGATCCCTGGCCAAATGTCCGCATGTCCAGGCCAGTAAGAGGCAAAGATCTCAAATGTTTTTCTGCCCAGAAGAAGATCTGCAGGTTGCAGCTGCTTTTCCATTGCCTTACCGGAATCTTCGTTGGCAAAAGGTGCAGTCCAACCGCCATATTTGAAACCGCCTGATATATCTTCCTCAGGTCCGCCAGGTGCCTGCATAACACCATCCAATGTAATCATAGATAGAACGATTATTTTTCTCATTTAATTGCATCCTTAAAAGTTTAACGTCAGAAACAGTTTATTTTTAATATTCTTATAATATTTGTATTTGTAAAGGGATTTATGCGAAGGCTAAATGACATTGGTTATCTTAAAAGATAAGAAACGAATACTTCGGGTTTATGCGATATTAAATTAAATTCCGGGGACAAATTTTGAACAAGGACAGATAGTTGTTATTTTTGCATTGCTCGGTTGAAGGCATGATTTTAAAACAGAATAATAAGGATATCTACAGCGTATGAATAACCAGATTGAGCTTAAAGAAGTCAATAGCTTAGATGAGTTGAAACAATTTGTTTCATTTCAATATCAGTTATATAATGGGAATAAATTTTGGGTCCCTCCAATACGTTCAGATGAGCTTTTCTCCCTGAGAAAGGACAAAAATCCGGCTTTCGATTTCTGCAGTTCTAAATACTGGCTGGCTTATAAGAATGGGAAAATAGCCGGAAGAATAGCCTGCATTATTAACAGGAGGTATAATGAAAGGTGGGACGCAAAATCTGCGCGCTTTGGATGGTTCGATTTTATAGACGATCCGGAAGTATCTTCAGCGCTCTTATCTGCAGCCGAAGCCTGGGCAAAGTCAAACGGTATGGAGTGTATTCATGGCCCCCTGGGTTTTACAGATATGGATGGTGAGGGCACACTGATCGAAGGATTTGAAGAAACAGGTACTCTGGGTGCAATATATAATTATCCATATTATGCCGGACACATCGAAAAATCGGGTTATGCAAAAGAGGCTGACTGGGTAGAATATGAAGTTACTATGAACTCAGGAATAAATGAAACGGTTCAAAGAATAGCTCAAATTGCGCTTAAAAGGAACAATCTTACAGTACTGAGAGTTAAGAAGGCTAAAGAACTGCTCCCTTATGCTCACGAAATTTTTGCCCTGCTTAATGAAGCCTACAAAAATCTATATGGCTTTGTTGAACTTTCAGATAAGCAGATTGACATGTATGTAAAACAATATTTCGGCTATATTATGCCGGAGTACGTTCCTGTTGTTCTCAACAGCGATAATAAAGTTGTGGCATTCGGTATTACTATGCCATCTTTATCCGAGGCTCTACTGAAAAGCAATGGCAGGTTATTTCCTTTTGGTTTTATCCGCATCTTAAAGGCAATGAAAAAAAGCAGAAAGGCGGATCTGTATCTTACCGCCGTCAGCCCTGAAATGCAGAACAAAGGCGTAAACGCAATTCTGATACATGAAGTGAATAAAGTGTTTGTTAAAAATAAAATTGAAATTGTGGAAACAAACCGAGAGCTTGAGGTCAATTCGAAGGTGCAGGCCCAATGGAGGTTTTTTGAAAACCGTCAGCATAAAAGAAGAAGATGCTACAAAAAAGTCTTGTAGCCAAAATCCAATGAGTTTTTAACTTAGTGCTTCTACTTGCTCCGGGACTTTACGCAAGCCCCGGAGTTCGGAGGTATATCTATCCAAAACTTCCTCAGAAAGCTACCCAGGTTAATAAATATAATGTATTATTGTCGGATGCGTTTCGACCTGAACCATCATAGTTGCTTGTGCCGCCATTGAACTTATTATATGCGATGTATTGAAGTGCTAATTTAGTATTAAGCCAGGGCAGATAATCAAATTCAAAAGCAAGTCCACTACTATTTGGAGATCCACTAGCACTGCCGCTAACGCTTACCGGCGCATTTAGTGCGGGATTGTTATCTCCTGTTATTGAAAAATAACCCAGCGAGAATCCTATCTGTGAATGCAGAATGATATTCCCATTAATATTGAATGAGTTTAATGCTGTTGAAGCACTCAGTGCTGAATCAGGAGAAAGTGTTTCATGGATATAAGATCCATGGACTGTTAAAATGTTTCCACCCAGAGGTTTTTCAAAATTAAGATCAAAACCTATATCAGTATATTTATTTGTAAGCCCTGTAACGCCTGCAGCAAACTGATTTGCAGCCATACCGAAAGTGCCTACTTCAACATAATTATCGCTAATTTGCCTCTGAAGTGCTACCCGCCAATATGGAGCTACACTTTTCAGCACGCCATTCGAAGAGCTATCAGGAGGATTATGCCCTCCCTGAATTGCTGTTTTATATAAAGTTACCTCAGCATAAAGCAAATCATTCCAAAGGCTATAAATTCCCAAGCCAATAACTTTTTGAGCCAGCCCTCCTTCAATTAAGGTTGCTGCTGCAGGAGCAGGAGATGTGGCCGAAGCTGCGAAAGGAAATATCCAGGCTGGTAAACTATTCCAAAGGTCCTGGACAGTTGGGTTATTGTTTATATCTATTCCGTAGACAAATCCCTCAGAAAAAAGTTCAGTCTGATCGGCATACCGCAAGTCTGCATTATCCATACCAATTGTTCCACTTTGTTGATCATAGGTTATCTGAAAAAATCCACCTATCTTTGGGGTCAGAGAGCCAGCCAGGAATAGGCTTAACTGCTGCGGGAAGGAGAAATTACCATTTTGTGCACCAGGTTGCTCTTTATTTTCATGAGAGAATGAGGCCATGATCATACCTGAAACAGGAGGACTATTAGGTAAACGCATTATAACAGTTTCACTATCAGAGGTTGCCTGAATAGAACTTACACCAACCAGAGAGTATCCCATTCTCTTAAATTGCCTTCCGAATACTGTAAGTTCAGGAAATATGGAGTGACAAGTATTACATGGTAAGTTAGTTTGCCGTGCAAAACTTGGGATTGCATATGTAATAAGTGAATCTATAAACAAAGCAATAAAAACAGCAGCAAAGGCAGGCAATAAAACAAATTGTCTGTATGTTTTCATATACCACCTCTTTCAATTTGCTTATTTTTTCCCTAACTCACGAATATAATTTACTAACGACCAGCGTTGTTTATCAGACAGAGTAGACTGCCAGGAAATCATTGGAGGCTTTCCAGTTGTTATTTTCCAATATATAGCTCCATCGGTCTGATCCTGAACCTGTTTGGCAGTTAAGTTTTTGGGCTTGGGTGTCAGCGAAGCAGCTGCAACCCCGTTACCTTCACCCTTATTGCCGTGACAACTCACACAGTAGGTAGTAAACAAAGACTTCCCTTCTTTAATTGCTTTAGTATTACCTTTAAGAGGATTTATTAGTTTATTGGCACTCTCAGGAGCCACCCAACTTGTTCCCCCAACCTGGGGATTTTCCTGTGAAAATAGATCATTAATTATTAGTATACTCCCCACGGGGAATAAAAACATTGTAATTAAGGCATATAATAGTATGTCCTTAATCTTTTTACTTTTTGTTTTTATATTTTCCATTTTTATCTCACCTATCGTGTTACATACCCGATAGTATCCAGGTTTTTAAATAAAAACAAGTCTATTTAACCTGATATTACCGCGTAGAAGGTACGTGCGGCTATTGGCTCAATAGCTATACTCTGCACTCTGGAATATACATATACCTGCTCCTTTTCCGGTTAGTATAGGGATAACCGTTTTCACTTTGTACAAGAACTTTTCCTCCCGAACCATCAGTCAGCTGCCTGAAAAGAAGTGCTTCGGCCTTACGTAAATTTTAGCTAAATTCGCATAGACGTAGTTCCGGGAAAGTAGTATTTTATTTAATAAATCAAATAAACTTCAGGAAGCTGAAATTATATGAGAGACAGATTAGGAGCCATTGACGGTGAACGCCAGACTTTCTTTGCAGAATTTGTCCGCTTTGGTGTAAAAAATGGCTACAAGGGGACAGAAGAAACGGTTTTACTTAAGAAAATTCACGACAGCTCCGGAAAGTTTATAACAGATCACCTTTGGTTCAATTTAACAAGAGGTTTTGAGAAGTTAAATCTTAAAGAAGGTGACAGAGTCCAATTTGATGCAAGGGTAAGAAGCTATACAAGGGGCTATAAGGGAAGACTCGCCAAGATCCTGAATCCATCCAAGGCCAGAGAGAGCAAAGACTTTAAGCTAAGCCATCCAACCAGGATACTGAAGCTTACTTCATAACCACCTGTGCCTCCTTCGAGTATCTTTTGTTCTGCCACGACTGCCTGTTGGAATTTTATTATATTCCCTTTAATAATAGAAGGAGGACATACATGGTTTCTCAGGATCAAAAAGCAAAGGCCGAAACATTCTTAAAACTTCATACTCAGAAGGAAATTCTTGTACTGCTTAACTCATGGGACCCCGGAAGCTCAAAACTGGTGGAAGCTATGGGCTTTAAGGCTGTTGCTACAACCAGCATGGGTATTTCGGCATCTTTAGGATACCCCGACTGTCAGAAGATCCCATTCGGCGAAATGTTGGACACCCTTGCGAAAATAGCAAGCAGGGTAAAAATCCCGGTCACGGCAGATATTGAAGGCGGCTATGGAAATAATCCGGATGAAATTTTATCCTGCATAGATAAAATTATTGCCACCGGAATAGTAGGAATAAACATAGAAGACAGTCGTAATCTCAGTCCTGAATTAGTAGAAATCCCGGAGTTCTGTGAAAGACTGCAGGCAATCAGAAGTCTATCGGACAATCTGGGGTTTCATCTTGTTATTAACGCAAGGACTGATGTTTTTCTTACTTCTTCGGGAGCACCCGCAGGCCGGTTAAAGCATGCCATAGAACGCGGCAACAAATACCGGGAGGCGGGGGCAGACTGCATATTCGTTCCCGGCATTTGGTCAAGAGAAGACATTTCTACTTTGGTTAAGGAAATTGCGGCCCCTATAAATATTCTTGCCAACCCGACCAATGCGCCCTCTCTTCCTCCTACAGTTGCAGAACTGGAGGACCTGGGTGTTGCCCGACTTAGCCTGGGCGCATCTGTGACGAAGGCGGCACTACTGCTTATTAAAAAGATTGCGGACGAATTACTGTCTGAGGGTTCATATAACACATTGCATGATGCTTTAACTCCTATTCAGGAGGCGGCAGAGGCTTATTCTATGGCTACAGGCCTCACTGTCCAAAACTCCCCAGCGTAGTTGGGAACAGATAGAATAACGTTTAAAAAGAGAGAAGTCCTCTGCAGTAAATCAGGGACTTCTCCTCCTTAGGTTATCAGACTTAAAATAGGAGATATTCAAGCGGTATTCGCTCGATGCAAAACTCAAGCTAAACTCCTTTACAGCACTTGTTGACTACATGCCTTTTGAATCTTCTTCATTCAGATTGTCAGCCGGTTTCAGCATTAACAATAACCAGCCGCAGGTAACAGCCATACCGCAGATTACAAGGATAATCGGAGGAGATGTATACAATAAAGATAACCTGGGCAACATGGATGTGAAAATCTCATTCAACAAGATTGACCCGTACCTTGGAATTGGAATAGGTAATGTAACCGGAGGTGAATCACCCCTTGGATTGACATTCGACATTGGAGTCTATTACCAGGGGAAGCCTAAGGTTGATTTAATTGCGGAAGGGCTTCTTTCCCCATCAGCATCACCAGAGCAGGAGGCTCTTGTAGAGGATAATATAAAATGGTTCCAGTTCTATCCTGTTATTTCACTCGGCATTGCATATAAGTTCTAAATAGGAGAAAAAAGAAAATGAAAAAATGTATATATATCGCATCCGCAATCTTTGCTCTTACTGTTTCATCACTCCTAACTACAAGCTGTGACATTAAGAATCCCACCGAAGGATTAATGGTAATTGCAAATACTATAGCCAGACAGACAACTGTTGTAGTCAATATAAGTGATCCCGACGGGCTGAATATCAGTTCGCCAATTACGGTAAAGTTTGCAGGTCCTGATTCGGCAAAGGTCATAGATGAAGTAAACAACAAGATTACTATGCGCTCAACAACCGACGGCAGTTTCGCTTTTTCAATTAAAGATGGAACCGTGATTTCTGAATCAAGCCCGGTTAGACTGGTATTGCAGTGCAGAGCAAATAATAATGATTACCTGGACGAGGATTGTCCGGTTATTTTAAATAGTACCGGAAGCCAGAGCATATATGTAAAGATGATAAAAAAGACTGCTCTTAAAGATGCGGGAGTTGAACAGGTTAGTACAACTACGGGCGGGACCACCAACTCCACCACAGGCGCAGTTCTAACTCCGGTCACAGTAAGTACCCCATCCTGGACACAGGTAACAATTCCTACAGGATCAGTCCTGAAGGATGCAAGCGGCAACCCGCTCACAGGCCAGATAAATGTTTCAGTCACTACGTATAGCCAGCGGGCTGTAAGCCTGCTGCCTTCGCACAATGTTACGCTTAACAACAGCTCCATGAGATCTGCGATGTCATTCGCAGTTGAGGTTTCTGACCAGAATGGCAGGACGGCAGCCTCACTTGGCAGTACTAACGCACAGATTACATTGCCACTAGGCAGTACAACTAATCCTTCTACCGGCACTTCCTTTCAGGCAGGAGACGAGGGTGAATTTTATTTTGTTGATGCAAATGGAAATCCGCACTCACTGGGAAAGGCAAGAGTTGGCACAGGTGCCTCTGCCAGTTTTATGCACAAGTCTTCCGTCGCATTTCTTGAGGGCGCTTCTGTAACCCTTGATTTTTCGAAAATAACAGACCCATCCATTCTAAGCGCTTTGGCCAGGGCATGCCAAATTTTCTTTGCAACAGCCGTAAAAAATCTCAAGACTTGCAATTTTACATTCCCGGGCTACAACTCCGGGATGAACCTTGAGCAAGGAAGCCTGGAGACCTTAACCAGCATGTCAATCCGGACCAGATTCCTGTAAACATCACGAAAAATGGGATCAGTTACGGTTCTGTTACTCTTGTTCAGGGAGGCGCAGGGCTTTATCTGGAGGATAACAGCTCGTATCATTTATCGGCAGATTATAAAGGAAAACATGAAGCTGATGTTACCATTTCAAATGGAAATGTATCTTTTAACTCTGGCCCGGAAATAACTCCAATGCCTGATGCCGGTCCTTACAAGATATATTATTATATAGACAGCAGAGAGCTATTTTAATAAGTACAGAATGAACAATTAAGGCATAAAAATGAAAGCCGGATGGGTATCTCCATCCGGCTTTTTTTATCTCCCGGAGAACGCCGGCTAAACTCTGTCATGTGCAATTACCTACTGGCTATACTTCGTTTTTTCAATAAGAAATCTAAGCTATGAAGATGGCTGCAAATGGATAAATGCGAGAGTTGAAAACAACTGGAAGGCTTTAATTGAACCGGCAAAGGAAATGATTGAAAAGGAATATTTACTCGTTAGAGAGTTACTTAGCTTGTAAGGAATATCCGGAAGGTTATGCAGGAAATGCTGCCGATGTTCAAGACCCGAGTGTCATTTTGTTACTACTATTATTGTGTTTGACATCAGAATCCTTTGCTCTCAGCAGGGCTTATATTTCAAGCCTCAAAATGGCGGGCTTCCGCCGTTTTTGAGGCTTTTTAATTTACACTTATTTATTAAATGGAAGGCTTATATAATACTTGCCCAGAGCGGATAACTCACCCGGGTTATTTGTAAACAGCCGCGTATAATGGTTATCCGTCCCGCTGCCACGTCCAATAAACCATGCATAACGGAAAACATCCTCCCGCGATTCGCAGATTTGGACCATTTCCGTCATCTGTGCCATCTGTTTTTCATAAGAGTCAATGTTTTTATTCCAGTTGGCCATTTCTGTAATCCAGATTTTCTTACCGTACTTCTTCAGCCTGTCAAGCTGTGTGCTTAAGCCGTAGTCGTACCAGTGAAATGCCAGGTAATCTATCTTCGGTTCACGGCCGCCGCTGCCGGCTTTATAGGCTTTATAAAAAGCATCAAGCCATGTAACAGGATCAGCATAATCGGTCATGGTTCCCCAGTTCATCTGAGGCCCAACCAGATAAACCGTTCTCCCCTGACTTGCCAGGTCCGAAACAACCTGCTCATATTGATACCAGTCTGAAGCCGCCTGCTCAGGAGTTCTGTTTGCCTGGTCCACTAAATTGGGCTCATTCATGACGAGTAAATATTTGATCTCGGGATGAGACAATATAAAAGACTTTATCAGCGCCTTGTCGTTGCTGCTTGTATTACCTCCCCATAGCATTGGAATATATTCCATATTATAGTTTTTGTAGTAATCTGCAGGAGCACTGGTAATTAAGCCCCAGTTATACCACCAGCTGAGATAATTTGAAAGAGTATCCAGATCTTTGGCATCTGTCAGATTATATGCTATGCCCCTTTTTGGACTTTTCTTTACCTGGTTGTCTGTAGTCTCATTTTCAGTAGATGATTTTCCTTTGCATCCGGCAATAAAACACATTGCAAAAATTATTAAAACTGATACTTTCCGGTAATAGGACATTGGAAGTTCCCTTTTTTCGGTTTAGGCACAAAACTTATTTTAGCGCTCCTAATTTAATCAAATCTATGACTATTTAAAGCATCAAAATAGAATCTGGACCCATTAAAAAATCAGGTCAGCACTTCCAGGCTTTTATGTAATAACCATCGTCATTTTTGTATTCAACTTTAGTAAACCCCGTCTGACGGAGTGCTGCCTCAACCTGTTCAACGGAATATTTTACAAATTCCTTTTCAAACCCAAGCCGTTTCAGTTCGTCGGCTGTGGCCATATAGATGAAGTATATGCCGTTTTCATTGAGAGGCGAATTTACTTTCTGGAATGCTTTGTTCAAATCATTCCAGAAATATATTACATTAATACAGAAAGCCTTATCATATTTTTCGCTTCCCGTATCCAAATCCAACAGGTCGCCATATCTCAGATTAACTTTACCTGAGTCTATATTTTTCTTATTCCTCTCAGCTGCTTTTTTATACATTAGGTCGGAAAAATCAATTCCGCCAATTATGCAGTCGTAATTCCGGGCAAGAAGTTCAATACCGTAGCCTGGACCATAGCCAATTTCAAATATCCTGTCACCGTCATTAACCCCCAGTGAAGAAATGGTTTTACTATAAAACTTCCTGTTACGCCTTTCCATCATTTTTGCAACAACAGCGCCGAATAGCCCTGAAGGTTTTCTTAACTGGTTTTGAAGAGCATGAAACATAAAAGCGACCTCCTTAAAGTTTCAAATTAATTTTTTCAGTCGTATTTAATCAGTGAAAATGCTTTTCAGCTTTCTTATCAGATCAGGACCCCGCAGGTTTTTGGCAACTATGCGCCCCTCAGGATCAATCAGGTAGGTGGTTGGATATCCAAGTACATTATACAGCTTTAGTATACTTTTATCCTGATCCTGTGCTATCTGCGGCCATGCGAGATCCTGTTTCTCCACGAAGCTTTTTAATGTCTTAACGTCATCATTAGCTATGCCCAGCATGAGGAAATTTTTATTTTTGCAGGTTTCGTAAATTTCTTTTAAGCTCTTTATTTCCTCCCTGCACGGCTTGCACCAGGTCCCCCAGAAATCAAGTAAAACATATTTTCCCTTCAACTCACTTAAATTTATCTTTAGGCCGTCGATTGTTTGTCCGGTAAATTTTAGGGCCTTTAACCCCACCTGGTTGCCTTCTGTGCTGTCGAGAACATTTTCTCTTGCAAGAATGACTTTACTTCCGTCAAGACTTGCCCCGAGGAATTTGTAATAATAATCTCCAATCCTGATTAATCCTCCCTTTTCGGTACCCCTTTCATCAACAGGACTTCCTTCTGCAAAACCTTTCCCCTTTTCCCCCAGGAGAATATTATAATGTTCTCTTGCTACAGGCCTGCCGTCTGACATAAGAGCAATAGAGTAGTTTTTGTTATCAAGCACAAACCCGCCCAGGTAATGCTCGGCATGGTTAATTAAAAGTTTGATCGAAGAATCTTTCAGATTTGGGATTAACATCTCCGGTCCGTAATCAATATACATCCATGCTTTACTTTTCCTTACATCGCGTCCATCATAATATTCATATGCCGCTTCAATTAGCAAAGAATCATTATACCTGCTAAATATATTCTGCCCTTCTTTTATATCCGGCAAAATAAAGTATCCATCGTCATTTAAATCATAATTGTTATTTTTGTCAACAAATATCCTGAGCCTGTTATTCTCATCGTATCCTGCAGCAACAGCTATCGATCCTTTTATTTCCTGCTTTGTGAACTCTGCTGGGTCAGGTTCCCAATGCCAGGAGTTCTTGCATGAGGCAAACAAGCTTTCAGAAATTTTTCCGGCGTAATAGCTTTGATATGTGTACTGCAGAAAGTCAACTTCAAATGTCCCGGACATCAAGTTTCGCAGGTTCTCCGGGATTCCTTTTATTTCCGGTTTACTTCTTATCCAGATATTTGACGGGTCCATATTCTGCAGCATTCCAAAACTTAATGGGAAGGGTCCATACCCTTTTATCTTTGTCATTTTAATGATAAGAGTATCCGGTATTTGACCAGAATGATTTGCCGAGAGATTAACCTGCGCGTGCACAGGCAGGCAAAATAAAGTAAAAAGTAACAGAAAGAAATAAGTGACAAAAGTTGAGCATTTTTCAAAAATGGACCTGAAGGAAGGCATGGAGACATTAGTTTTCATCTTATACTCCCTGATTTTCAAGAAAGAATATTGACTAAGAGAGTAAAACTATTTCATACATCTCCTTCTATATATGTTTGCTGTTGCAGCTTTATATGAAAACAGAAAAACCAAGACTAAGCTTATTTCCTTACCTCAGTAATCCTGGTGTCAGGATCATTTAACGGAATCGGTATAATTTTTTCTTTCCCCTGGTATGGTGGAATTGGGATTACCCGGTAAGGCGTATGTTTTGGGTTGTTCGGAACAATTTTAGGACTAGTATCCGCCGTATTCAGTTCAAACTGGAGAAGTGAATCCAAAGTACTTTTGGGTAATGACGAGTAAAATTTTTCAATGTCTTTCTGCTGAGCATCTTCCGGAATATTCTTCCGCAGTTTTTCAGCCCATTCACGTCTGACTGCTTTTTCTTCCTGAGTTATTTTGTTTTGAGCTGATGCATTAACCGCCAGAACCGGAAGAATACAAAAAAGATACAAAGCTTTCATTTTATCGCTCCTGTGGAATGTTCAGTCAATTAGAATTGAAAAGGAAAGATTCCATAGTGAAAGTAGATAATCTTATTAATTTTGTCAATATAGTTTTGAGTAATTAAAGCAAGCCCAATTACATCTCACATGACCTTCCCCCGACGTAAAATATCAAACACTTTATAAGTGTAAAACTTCCAGGGTAAAAAATTTGCAAAATAAAACAGGACATTGCGTCTTAAACTTGACACGTTTGTCTTTTTATTATATATTACCTCCCAGGTAATATATAATCCAAGAAGTAATATATGCAGAGTTTTATAACAAGAGAATGCGACTACGCTTTAAGAATAACGGTTTTTCTGGCAGGATTAACATCCAAAAGCCAGCTTTCAGTCTCAGAATTGTCTGAAAGGCTTCACGTCTCCAAGTCATATGCAGCAAGAATAGTTCACACGCTTAAGCTTGGCGGCATTATTAAAACCACGCAGGGGCTCTATGGGGGTGTGTCACTTGCCCGGGCAGCTGAGGCAATAACCTTTTATGATGTAATGCAGGCAATGAACTTTAAGGCGGCACTTAACGACTGCCTGGCATCAAAAGATGTATGCTCATTTCCTGCAGTCTGCAAAGTCCATGGCTTTCTTGCCATTCAGGAAAAGAAACTTCTGGACGAATTTAAGAAAGCAAGGATCTCCGACTATGCATTTGATGAGGACTCAATAGATAAAATAAACTGTGCTCTAACAAAAACTTAAAAACTCCGGGAGGAAATAATGGATGCTGTTTTTCTGGCACGGGTTCAATTTGCAATGACAGCAGGATTTCATTTTCTTTTTCCGCCTGTTTCAATCGGGCTTGCCTGGCTTGTAGTAATTATGGAAGGCTTAGGCTGGAAGAAGAAAAGTGAGATCTATCAAAAAGCAGGTAAGTTTTTCGGCAAGCTTCTGGCTCTTACATTTGCAGTGGGAGTGGCAACAGGTATTGTAATGGAATTTCAGTTCGGCACCAACTGGGCCGAATACTCAAAGTTTGTGGGGGATATCTTTGGCGCTCCGCTTGCTGCCGAAGGCGTGTTTGCTTTCTTCCTCGAATCGGGCTTTCTCGGCCTTTATCTTTTCGGCAGAAACCGTGTTTCAAAGGGGGTACACTGGTTCTCAGCCCTCATGGTAGCATTTGGAGCAACTTTGTCGGCTTTCTGGATAATTGCAGCAAATTCATGGCAGCAGACTCCGGCGGGCTACCGCATCAATAATAACCGCGCCGAACTGACTTCATTTTTTGACGCTGTATTCAACGAATCAACTCTTCCAAGATACTTCCATACGGTAGATGCTGCTTTAATGTGCGGCGCCTTCTTTGTCGCTGGCATAGCAGCATATTATCTTCTTAGGAAGCAGCACCTTGAGGTTGCAAAATCGGCCATGAAGGTCGCAGTAATCTTCGGACTTATTGTATCCGTAATGGAAGTATTCCCTTTCGGGCATGTGCACGCACAGCAGGTAGCACGCACCCAGCCTGAAAAATTTGCCGCAATCGAAGGGCTCTATACCACACAGACAGGAGCTCCGGTTGTGCTTTTTGCGATTCCTTCGGCTCCGCCTCCGGCTCTGCATGCAAAAATAGAAGTCCCCAAGCTCCTGAGCTATATGGCCTTCGGTGACGTGAACGCAAAGGTAAGAGGAATAAATGAGTTTCCTAAAGATGAAATTCCCCCTCTTGTAATGACGTTTGTTTCTTTCCACACCATGGTCGGCCTAGGAATGTTCATGATACTTGTGCTTGCCTGGGCGTTTATTTCAATGCGGAAGAATACGCTCTGGGAAAACAAGAAGCTCCTTAAAATCTTACTGTGGTCTATACCCGTTCCTGTCCTGGCTTGCCAGGTGGGATGGATGGCTGCCGAAATAGGGCGCCAGCCATGGATCGTCTATAAGCTTTTAAGAACCAGCTTTGCTGCATCAATAACCGTCAGCGCGGGTGAAATATTATTCTCAATTATAATGTTCGGAATTATTTATCTGTCGCTTCTGGGGTTGTACATATTCCTGCTGGCAAAAGAAGTAAAACACGGACCGGAGGAACTTAAGAAAGGGGCACCCGTAAAATTAGAATTAGAGGAGGCATAAAGATGGACTTAAATACAATCTGGTTTATTCTTGTAGGCGTGCTTATTATGGGCTATGCCATCTTAGACGGCTTCGATCTCGGAGTAGGCATTCTTCACCTTTTTACAAAAGACGAGACAGAAAAAAGGATCAGCCTTAATGCCATAGGTCCCGTATGGGACGGCAACGAAGTGTGGCTGCTTACCGGCGGAGGGGCATTATTTGCGGCATTCCCTGCAGTCTATGCCACCGTATTCAGCGGTTACTATATTGCACTTATGCTTCTTCTTCTGGCACTCATCTTACGCGCCATATCGATGGAATTCCGCTCTAAAGTGGAAGACTCGGGCTGGCGCAGATTCTGGGACTATGCATTCGGTATTGGCAGCCTTCTTCCCTCAATTCTTTTCGGCGTTGCAATCGGCAACATCTTAAGAGGCCTCCCGATAAATGAAAAGGGATTATTTACCGGAACATTTCCGGGGCTGCTCAACCCGTACTCAATCCTTATTGGTCTCTTAAGCATGGCAATGTTCATTATGCAGGGATCGGTTTATCTGGCAATGAAATCTGCGGGCAGCCAGAAGAAAAGAGCCGAAGCCGCTGCATCAGCCTCATGGATTGCACTCATATCTTTATATGTCGTTGCAACATTGAGCTCAATTATTATATCCCCTTTCCTGTTTGAAGGGCTGTTAAGGAATCCGTTATTCTATATCGTATTTGTCCTTCTCCTATCAGCATTTGTATACTTCCCGGTTGCGCTTAAGGCGGGCAAACTGAAAATTGCTATCATATCCTCTTCAGTTATTATAGCATCAATGATAGGACTGATGGCAATAAGCCTGTTCCCCAGACTTGTCCCTTCAGGAACAAACCTGGCATATAGCTTAACCATATATAATTCATCATCCACACCGGCAACCTTAACGGTCATGTTAATTATTGCCTTGATAGGAATGCCGGCAGTAATAGCATACACTGCCTTTATTTACAAAGTATTCAAAGGCAAAGTACTCTTAAGCGAGGAAAGCTATTAAAATGATCAGGGTATAGTGCCGCATGGGCAGGATATGGTTTAATTACCACATCCTGCCTCCTTTTTTTAGTCCCGCAAATCAGATTCCAATTTTGCTGGCCTGTTATCTGCTTTCAAGGGTAAACCCCTGTTAAAAATCAAACTTTCCACCCAGCAGCAACATACCTTTTACAATTACAAAATAGCACCTTTTATAATCCTTGATATTGAATAAAATTAGGATACTTTAATAATTAGGAAATCTCAGGCATAAACTATTTAACTGGAAATTAAAGAGAGGAGAAAGTTATAAAAGGGCCATTGTTTGTTATAATGCCGGTAATGGTCCGCTGAAGCAGAATAGTTTAGTCAAGTCGTTTTCGGTATTTCGGTGTCTCCTGTAAATGGATAATCGAAATTCCGCTTTTAGGAGCAGAAAATCCTTACGATGAAAGACTCCTTAAATTAAGATCGAAATTTCTTATCCAATACATACCGGAATTACCTCCAGTTGCAGGATTATTCAGTGAAACTGAAATATATATTATCTGTCTGATAGTTATTATGGTGATTGAATTGCGGCCTAACAGCTTAGGATGATTTTTGAGATCAAAGACATATATACGTCCATTTGAATGCAGGCATATAATTCAGCAATAACCTAAAAGACTAACTTGCAGGAGGCAATCATGCAGAAATCTACTTTTAGCTTCAAAGATTTAATTAATTCAATATGGCTCATTATTGTTTTAATTCTGACAGCATTCCTTGCAACTGACCTTGCACAAACGACCGGTACAATAAGAGGAACTGTAACACAAAGTGATGGGACTCCGGTTTCATATGCTACGGTTGCACTGGTAAATACCCCTATGGGTGCCGCCTCTGATGCGCAGGGCAGGTACACAATAGCCAATGTTCCTGAAGGAACATACCAATTGAGGGCAAGTGCAATTGGCTACAAAGCTGTCACTACTTCTGTAACAGTTACCGGCGGAAGGACAGCGTCGCATAACTTCACGCTCTCTGCAGACGTTCTTAATCTGCAGGAAATTGTTGTAACGGGTACAATTTCCCCAATACCCAAACTTGAATCCTCCGTTGCAATAAGTACAATCACTCCAAGGGAACTTGAACAGGCAAATCCCAGAAGCACAACTGAAGCTTTGCGGTATGTACCAGGCTTCACACGAGTTGAAAGTTCAGGCGGTGAGGTAAATGAAAACATATCAGTCCGCGGCATTCTGGGAGTAGAATATGTAATGTTTATGGAAGATGGACTTCCGGTATTCCCAACCATGCATACCTTCTTTATGAATGCGGATAACTTATTCAGGCCTGATGAAAACATCCAGAGCATTGAGGTTGTACGCGGCGGTTCCTCAGCACTTTTTGGATCCAACACGCCGGGTGCAATAATTAATTTTATAAACAAGACCGGAGGCCCCAGTTTTAGCGGCATAATAAAGGCAACCGGGGGAACCAAAGGCCTTGCTCGATACGACTTCAATGTAAATGGCCCGCTAAGTAACGACGTAAGATTTAACCTTGGCGGATTCTACAGGTACGACCAAGGCGTAAGATATCCTGGCTTTCCTGCCATAAAGGGCGGGCAGATTAAAGGAAGCATAACAAAACTCTTGGATAATGGGTATGTCAGGGGCAGCTTTAAGGTCATTAACGACCGGAACCAGTTCATACTTCCACTGCCTTTCCAGAACCCCGACGATCCGCAGTACGTACCGGGATTTTCAGACTATGGCGCTATGAACACCAATGAGGCCAACAATCTGGTTGTCCCGACTCCTACTGGCGACTTAAAATACCCGCTTGAGGATGGCCTCATAACACAGGCATACTGGCTTACGGGCGACGTAAGTTTTAATTTCGACGAAGGTCTGACCATAAGAAACATGGCCCAGTTCATGCAGGATTCACAGGGCTGGAATGGAATTTTTACTGGCCAGCCCACAAGCGTTAGAGACTATGTGGCAGGGCTGAAACTTCCGGCCGGAACAAATGCAAGCTTTTTCTATACAAATTACTTCAATGCAGCCGGGCAAAAGCTTCCATTTGATCTTACTGCCAATAACGGCCTGGCATTTTTATCTCCCAGCCAGCTGGTTACGGTTCAGAAACCTTTGTCGGCTTTCCAGGACCAGCTGCAGATAGTGAAGACATTCGAAAAGAAGCATACTGTTTCCATTGGGCTTTATGCTGCAAATTATACGCAGACCAACAGATGGTATTTCTCCGATATTCTGATGGATGTCAGGGATAACCCAAGGCTGGTTGACATGGCCCTTTCGACCGGCGGCGGAGCACCGGTTTTTTCGACATTCAACGGCTTCAGAAATTTTGTTTCCCTCTACCGCAATGGAAGCGGCTCTACTTCAATTTTTTCAGGAATGATCGGCGGCTCATTCGCGCTGCTCCCAAGGCTGCGCCTTGACCTGGGTTTAAGAGGTGAAATCGACAGTTACGTCCAGGACGCAGAGAATCAATCGACAGTCGACCTGGATAATAACCCGGCTACCACATATAATAACGAACAGTGGGGAAACTATTCCTTCAGGCATTTCAACCGTACAATCAGAGACTGGGCCGGATCTATAGGGCTTAATTTCGGACTTACGGACCAGGTTGCTTTATATGCCCAGGCAAACCGTGCATACAAAATGCCCGCACTAGATGAATTCCTTGACGCAACAGCCCAGCAGCAGATAGACCTCTTTGGAAACAGGAGACTTGTATCGTATGAAGGCGGCATCAAGCTCTCTGACCCGCTGTATGCTTTTACTGTTAATGGATTCTGGGAGGAACTTACGAATATCGTAAGCCAGGGTTTTGAACTGAATCCTGCAACAGGTCAGGGTGTATGGGTTATAAGAGGTAATCCGGATAACAGGGCATACGGCGCCGAAATTGAGCTCTCGCTTCAGCCAATTCAGGGCCTTGGCTTAATTGGAGTAGGCACTTACACTCAGGCAAAGAATGTAGAGGGCTCCGGCGGCGCAGCCCTTACTGCCGGCGGAATACCTAAATGGGTGGCTAATATCTCTGCAACTTATTCTATGTTGGGATTTACTGCTTATGCAGACTTCCATTATGTCGGCGCAAGAACTCTTGTAAACGCGATCTATGACCAGGCCACAGGCAAGTATACTACGTACCAGGAGTACTTTACGCTTCACGCTTATAATTATATGAATGCCGGCATTGCATACGGTTTTCCAAATCAGGGGCTGGTTCTCTCGGTTGATTTGCTGAATGTTTACCAGTCCAAGGGGCTTGAGGAAGGAAACCCGAGGACGCCGGGCATTTCTTCGTATTATTTTGTTGCAAGGCCGATACTGCCAAGGAGACTGACAGCTTCACTTAGTTATCGGTTCTAGGAAGTTATCAGAAGCTTTTGATGAACAGATGAGGTTTTTCCCGCCTCATCTGTCCAGATTTTATATTTTCCAGTAAACCCGAAAAAGATAATTGAGGGCAGTAAAATGAAACATTTAAGGATTTTCCTCTTCATGGTAATATTTTCAGCCTCCGCCGCAATAGCACAGGATGAAAGTTTTATCCTTCAGGCCAGGCACTTTCGTCCTTATTTCCCGACTTATATAGGTAACGGATATTTCAGCCTTTCTTCAACACCGATTGGAACACAGCAGGCAGAGTCGTTTATGGTTAAAGTGTATGACCATGGCAAAGATGATATTCCCAGAATTGCCTGCCTGCCTGCCTGGAATGAGATCGATTTTTATAACGGAACAAAATGGCTTAATGATCCCGCAAATGACTCAACCCAGTTTTCAGATTATTCGCAGACACTTAATATGTATAATGGAACGCTTGAGACCAGATACACCTGGAATTCAAACAAGAAGAAAACAGCAATTGATATAATAAGCTTAATTTCAAGAAGCCAGAAGAATCTTGCCCTCATGGAATTAAATATAACACCTGATTTTTCAGGCACCGTAAAGCTTGTTTTTCCATTAAAACAAAGGCAGGAGCCAAAAAGAGCAGCTCTTGCCAAACTGACTAACATCGCTCCTGTGGTTGAGGGGACCTGGCCGCCTTTCTGGTACCCGGGATATATGAAAGTTCTTAGTACAGCCTCGGAAAATGATAAGAACAGCGGGAGGATGCAGATCCTGTCGCAAAGTGACGGCAAGGATACCAGGGTTGCTATTTCAGCAGAAGTTACTTTTGACCAGCTTTCCTCCCCTGTTATAGTTTCCCGGAAGGGGAATAATTCGGCCTCCGTTGAAATCAGCTTCAAGGCTGTAAAGGGGCAAAAGTACACTTTTTATAAGTTCGTTTCCGTTGAATCCGACAGGGATGAAAAGGCAGATATCCGGAAAAAGACAGCGGATATTTGCAATAGGGCAAAAAATACCGGCTTCCAAACACTCCTGAATGAGAATAATTCTGCCATGAGTAATCTTTGGAATACAGATATTATTGCAGAAGGGGATAAGGATTTTCAAAGGTTGATTCATTCAATGATCTTTTATCTTCTTTCAAGTGTAATGGAAAATACGGGCTTCAGCATTGGGCCAATGGGTCTTGCAACATCGGGCTATTACGGGCATATATTCTGGGATGCAGATACTTATATGTTCCCCCCGCTTTTGGTAATGCATCCCGGCATGGCAAAATCCCTTGTAATGTTCAGGGTAAACGCGCTCCCGGCAGCTTTGGAAAATGCAAAGAAGAACAATTACAAAGGGGCCATGTACCCATGGGAGTCGGATGAAACCGGTGCCGAGACAACCCCTTATTTTGCCATTCAGAATGCAGCAAAGGAAAATCATATTGTTGGGGACGTAGCACTTGCACAATGGCAGTATTACCTGGCGACAAAAGATATAAACTGGTTAAAAGAATTCGGATGGAAGGTTATTTCGGCAACAGCAGATTTCTGGGTAAGCCGTGTAAATTACAATAAAGAAAAGGACCGCTACGAAATCGGGAAACTTGTTTCAGTAAGTGAGGGCATGCAGAATGTAAACAATGAAACATATACCAACTCAATTGCCAAACTGAATCTTGAGATTGCAGCAAATGCAGCTAATCTTCTAAATACAGATAAAAACCCCGAATGGAAAAAGATAGCAGAAAAAATGTTTATTCCGCTTGATGCAAAGACTCAGTCCCATCCGATCTACGAAAATGCCCCCGAAGGCACAAAAGAAGACGCCGGATTCTGGACAAGCGTGGCCCCCCTTCTGAGCTATCCCCTGCAGATAAACATGCCGCAAAATGTAAAAAGGAATGATCTCCTTAATGCTGTGAAAGGATTGGATCAGATAGGTCCGGGAGCCAATATGGGAAGTAATTTTCTACCGATTATTGCAGCCGAGCTTGGCGACGACAGTCTTTTCAACTACACAATTGAAAAAACGTATAAAGGTTACCTGAGGCCGCCTTTTAATGTGCTTGCCGAGACACATACCAACCAGTCTATTAATTTCCTGACCGGTGCGGGAGCATTTCTTCAGCAGGTAATATTTGGCTACACGGGCTTAAGGCTGACTGATAAAGGATTCATTCAGGAATTCAAGCCCATGCTCCCAAGAAATATCACTTCACTTACACTAAAGAACTTCACCTTAAACAACAAACTCTTTGATATCAGCATCAGGAATAATAAACTGGATATGACACCGGTAAAGTAAGCACTTAAAACAGGAAACGGGATCCATTAATACTAATGTTCCCGTTTCCTGTTCCTTAGCTTCTTGTTTCCATCCGAAAGCAAATCAGGCATGATAATCCCTATGAACTCTTCACTTTTTCTCTTCGGACACACTCCTGCAGTAAGATACCGTGTATCATTTATTTATCCATGTATGTTTTAGTGGGTTGATTCAAGAAACTTCGTTGCATAAGGTAAATTCAATGCTCCTGTAGTAGAGTGGCCCGGGTATAACTTGGAATTGCTTATCCGGGAAATTCTAAAATGGGATCAACTTTCTAAAATTGTCTGGTTTGATCCGATGCATTTTCATCTATTATAAGGATCAGGCAGAGATTAAATTAAACAGCATCATATTTATTGTTTGTTCTTTAGAACTATTCATACTAAAGCCATTAAACGATTCCAAAATTCTAAAAGTTAGTCTGCTGGTCAATGGTCCGGATAATCAGGAGCAGTAATATTTATCCTAATAAAGGAGGTATTATGCTTAGTAAAATATATTTAAGTATCCTTGCAATAGCGGGATTTCTGCTGGTGATTATTTCCGGATGCTCTGACAAGGCTCCTTCGGTTTTACCTGTTGGCCCGGATCAGTCCGGCAGCACTCAGTTGAACAAGTCAGGCAGTGAGAAAAATCTTTATCAACAGATTAATCTGGTTTCAGATACAGCCGGATTTTCAACTTCCAGGCGTGATCCAAATCTGCAGAACGCTTGGGGATTAGCTCTAAGCCCATCGGGCAGATTCTGGATATCTGCAAATGGAACAGGATTAGGTCTGGCTTATGACGCTATGGGCAATCAGGCCATTAGTCCCGTTACAATACCCACGGTAAATAATGCGCCGGGCGGAAAACCTTCAGGTGCCGTATTTAACTTCACAAATTACTTCATGATTCCAAAGACAAATACGCGGGCAAGACTGATATTTGCCGGTGAAGACGGCATTATATCTGTATGGGAACCCAGCCTGGGAACTAATGCCGTAGTTGCAGCTGACCAATCCGGCCAGTCGGCAGTTTATAAGGGGATAGATATTGCCATACATAATGGGCGCCCCTTTTTATATGCCGCCAACTTTAAGCAGGCACGAATAGATGTCTTCGATTCTGATTTTAAGCTGGTTTCCAATATGTCATTTGCCGATAACGACATTCCGGCAGGATTTGCTCCATTTAATATCAAACGCTTATATGGCCGCATTTTTGTAACATATGCCAAACAAAAAGGCCCGGATAATGAGGATGATCAGAAAGGGCCGGGTAACGGGTTTATAGACGTCTTCACCACAGGAGGCAAATTAATTAAGCGTTTTGCTTCCAACGGCCCCCTTAATTCGCCATGGGGCATAACCCTTGCCCCTGATAATTTCCATGGGAAAGCGGCCACAATACTCATCGGAAACTTCGGCGACGGAAGCGTTAACATGTTCGATATCAGCGGAAAATTCCTCGGCCCGCTTATGGATACGCAAGGTAAACCAATTGCAATTGACGGACTATGGGCAATAAAAACTATAGATGACGGTGTATTTGACGGCCAGCATAATATGACCGGAGACCTGGATAGAATTTATTTTACCGCAGGTCCTGACGATGAAAGTCACGGACTGTTTGGCTACCTGCAAAATACGTGCAAAAAATAAAACAGAAGTATTTTCCTGATGACCCATATAATTTTATGCAGGCGTTTGCCCTGGTAAACGTCTGCATAGAAAGTGCAATATAATGAACCCGGGCATCCAGAAATTCTGGGAATTTGTGTTTCCCATTGAAGCGGAGTTTTGTTATTTTATTGCAGTTTAGATTACATTTTTAATTTAACCCTGTCCGGAGATATCAAATGATAAAAATAATCGCAGTTGCACTACTCTCTTTATCTTTTTCCTGTTTTGCTCAGAAAGCGGACCAGGACAGCATTTGGCAGAAATTAAAATTCCTATCTGGGAACTGGGAAGGCAAAGGCGGCGGCGAACCGGGGCAGGGGATTTATGAGCGCAGTTATAATTTTATACTCAACAATAAATTTATCGAAGTCAGAAATAAATCGGCCTTTCCCCCTTCGGCTGAAAATCCAAAGGGAGAGATTCATGAAGATATCGGTTATATCAGCTATGATAAGCTTAGAAAGACATTTGTACTAAGGCAGTTCCATATTGAAGGATTTGTAAACCAATATGTACTTGAGAGTATGTCGCCGGATGGAAAAATAATTATTTTCATCTCCGAAGCAATTGAAAACATCCAACCGGGGTGGCGAGCAAAAGAAACATACAAAATAAATAGTGATAATGAATTCACGGAAACCTTTGAATTAGCCCCTCCAAATAAAGATTTTGAAGCATATTCAACAGTTATACTTAAAAGGAAATAATGGTTATTTTGTGACCAGTCAATAAAACCGATGTAAGTTCACTTTGGAATATGAATCATTCAATATGGAAGATGACGCCATTTAATGACAGCTGGTCAGGCAGAGCTTATTTCTCTCACAGGATGGTGTTGCAATTGATGGCGTCTAAACATTCATTTATACCATTTGCGCCTCATTTATGTTTGGTGAATTAGTAATTATTCCCCAATATGCTTTTCAAGTATGAAGAAATACAACGCAAAGCAAAGGATTGTTATACTGATGGATAAAACTACAAACCAGTTAAATAAAGGCTCCGGATAAAATGATACACTGCTGCTGAGGGGCTCCGGATTATTGATTTCCCATGGTCCTTTGAGGGCATAGGGAAAGAAAGCCGACCATTCAGAAAATCTTATGAGGCTCTTCATTAAATGCAGCGAGGAAGTAATAATTACTGCCCGGAGGGCAAAAGACCTCCACGAATGAATGATGCTCTTTAGCACCCCTATGCTCTTAAGGAATAGCCCCGTAAGCGTCCACAGAAATAAAGGGAAAATGAAAAGTGCCCACAGGCCTTCAATCCATCCGGAATACCCCTTTAAATTAAAATAGTTCAGAAAATACTGCGGAACTGCCATAAAGATCTTATCGGTTAGATCCCACTCCTCACAAATTTCACTAAGGACAAAGCCGCTGTCCATCATTATAAAGAATGTTAATGCCCAGGACACACTTTTCTGCCGCTGGTCTTTTTTACTAAAGGGCAGCCTTAGTAGCAGTTGCATGTTGCCGGATGTACAGGATTTCAAACACCGTCCGCACAGCAGGCAGTCTTTATTGCTTTTTAATTGGGGCGGATAGATGTTTACCGGGCAGCCGCCGTCTGACTTAAATATACTTCGGTTCCCGGTGGGCCTCATACAGTTTTTAGTTCTGCACTCTTCGCATTTCTCGCCGGAACTGGCCCTTACAGCCAGCATGCTTCCCCTGCTATAAGCATTTAATGTCATTGCAATCGGGCAGAACCCCTTGCAGAATGAGCCGCTCTTAAAAATTAAACCTATAACCATGGAAAAGGCGATCAGAGAAAAGAGGAATAAAGCCGTGTAAGCAGGAACATAATGCAGTCCTGTACCCGCTGCAAGCAGTTGGATTGCAGCATATAAGCTTACGATAATATAGCCGGATTTAACAGGCCTGTTTATTGATAGTTTTTTTATTTTCAGGAGCTGTCCTATCTTTGCTCCTATCCTGCTCATCATCTCAAGGGGACAGATCATGCACCAGAGGCGTCCTAGTATAACAACTATCCATATCATCATGGGCCACCAGATGCCCCAGATAACCAGGCATACTATATTCGATTTTGCAAAAAGCTCCTGATCCAGGCCTTCCGGTGTATAAACACCCCAGCCCATAATGATAAACCCGAACAGAACCAGCAAAATAAATGTCTGAATTGAGCATGGGAATGCTTTCCAGAAGAGCAGCTTCTTAATAAAAGGTACGTCCAGAAGATTGAAGTTCTTTTCTTTGCTGCTGATTTTACCTTTCTCTGCTACTTTATATTGCAGCTTATCAATTTCTGTAAACATAATTTCTTAGGATAAACTTTTATCGTGTCTTTGGTATAATTATTTGTCACTGGAGGAGTATCTTGCCGTTTTTATATTTTTTTGCCACTTCCATCATGTAGCTCCATGCCGTCTCCTCTGCCGGAGAAGAAGCGGGGCGGTGTGCAATGGCATTTGAGTGCTGATCGAAGTAGGTTTCCGCCAGCTCACGGTTGATCATTCCCTTCTCCAGGTAATCTCCGGAAAGTTTAATTATTGTTAAACTGTCTGTCATATTTATTTCGGCACGGAGCCTTAAGGCTATTTTATCCAGCTTAAAGGTCCCATAGTCTTTATTCATTATTTCAGTAGTAATAACCATGAGTGCTTCTTCCGAGTCTTCCAGGTCGTATCCCGATACGTTAAGTATTCGCCCCATAGTTCTGAAAGCCGCCACATCATCATCTTTCGTAATAATGCAAATTGTTTTTGCAGTGTCAGGGCTCTCCGGGAATGAATCGAAAGCAAGTAAAAGCAACACACAGCAGGTAAGCAAATATTTCATAAAAATTCCCATATAAAAGGTCAATGTTCTGTAAAATTTGTGTTATCCGGATCAAACCTTTTTCTGCAGTAAGCCTGATATAATAAAAATAAAAGTTGGAAAGTAAATGTACATAGCATATATGAATTCCATGATAACTTGTGCGAAACGTCATGACTTGTAAAAAAATGTTTGAATTTTTAGTCATTAGATTATAATATTATTATATGTGGATAGGTATGAGAAGCACAAAACGCAAGCCATGACTAAAAACAGATTGTATGAATAAATTCTCCGGGGCCCCCATGAAAAAATCAGATACTAATGTCTCAAAAATATCTTATCTCTTGCTAATAATTTTATTTTCAGTTTTCTTCAGCCAGAAGTTGTTTTCCCAGCCCTCGAGCTGGAAACCTGCTTATAATGAGAATGGGTATCCTACCCCCTGCTCAGTTACACAGGGTGAGACGGTCAATCTTCACATTTCCACAACCTATACTCCCTACACTGTTAAAGTTTATAAACTTGGAGTATCTGAAAAGCTGGTTGCAACTTACAATAATATTGAAGGCGGACACAGAGGACTGCCCGAAAGGCCATGGGAAACAGGCTGCAGGTGGCCCGTAAGCCTGAGCATAAATACGGAAGGATGGGAATCAGGAGCATATGCGGCAAGATTCCCTCTGGAAACAGGTCCGGGCCAATCAACATTACTGTTTTTTGTAAAGGAGAAAAATCCCGGCACGCATAGCGACGTACTGGTTGTAATACCTTTCTTTAACTGGGTAGCCTATAATACTTACGGCGGGAAGAACGTTTATCCTGAAAATTCTACGAACGGGCAAATGGGTGCCCGCGTCTCCTTTAACCGTCCCCTATTCAGCGGAGGGTATGCTGAGTTCAGGGCATATCCTTATAAAATGATTAAATGGCTTGAAGCAAATTCAATCAGGTACGAAGTAGCGACCGAGATGGACGTTCATAAGTATCCGGATCTTTTGGGCCACTATAATATTGTTATCCAGCCGGGACATGCTGAATACTGGTCACGCGATCAGAGACGTAATGTGGAAAATTATATTAATAATGGAGGAAAGTACTTAAGCCTCTCCGGCAATACATGCTGGTGGCAGATAAGAATTGAGGACAACGACAGCACACTGGTCTGCTATAAATACCCACAGACAGACCCTCTATATGGGAAGGTGGATTCTCTGATGACCGTCAACTGGTTCGATAAGCCGCTGAACCTTCCTGAAAACCTGTTCTTAGGAGCCAGCTTCCGACAGGCCGGTTATGTGGATGATATTAATCACAAGGACTTCACTCATGCTCAGGGCTACGGCGGATTTTCGGCTCACAATACACAGCACTGGCTTTTTAAGAATACAGGACTGAAAGACGGTCAGACATTCGGGCGTGATCCGAAAGACTCTTTGGCCAGTGTTGTCGGCTATGAGACTGACGGGGCTCTGTTCCGTTGGGACAACGGGCTTCCGAAACCCCTGGGCTCAGACGGCACCCCTAAGAATTTCAGAATACTTGGCATTTCTCCCTGCGTTGGCCAGGGAGATACAATTGAGGGCAGGCATACTACTATGGGCTTATATACAAATAAAAAAGGTGGCGCTGTTTTCAATTCCTCATCAATTTATTGGGTATATGGCCTGCCCAAAGACAGTATTGTCCAAAGAATTACAATGAACATTCTGCAGAGGTTCTGGAGCAACAGTTTTCCACCGGATATTACAGGATGGAGCCCTTACAAGCTTGTAACCGATACTGCAAACTTTGAGGTAATCCAGATTAATAAAAGAGAAGTTGATACTGCCTGGGTGGGTAAAGAAATGCAATTCAGCCTCAAGGCCGAAGATCCATACGGCGAAAAAGTAAAATATTTATGGTACGTAGACAAAAAGTTAATGAGTACAGATTCTGTTTTTAAGTTTACCCCGGCTAAAGCTGATACAGGAAAGAAAATAATTACGGCATATGCGTATAACTCAAAAGATTCTTCTTCTATAAGCTGGGATGTAAAAGTCTACCCCGATACAGCTACATCAGCCGTTGAGCCGGCGAACACAATAGTATACAAATACGATCTTGAGCAAAATTATCCCAATCCCTTCAATCCCACAACTAATATCAAGTATTCACTTGCAAAGGAAAGCAATGTAAAAGTAACTATTTACAACACTATTGGCCAGATTATATCTGTCCTGGTGGACAAGGCTGAAAAAGCAGGCAAATACAGTGTCTTGTGGGAGACCAACGGACGCATTTCATCTGGAATTTACTTCTATTCTGTTGAAGCCCGTTCATTAGACGGGAAGCAGAATTTCAGGGCGGCAAAGAAAATGATCCTTTTGAAATAGTGCCATTTGTCTTTTCACAGGAACCTGACAGATATGATCGTATTAAAAAGAAAGCCCGATACCAAAAAATATCGGGCTTTCTTCATATTAATACCAGCATCTGTTCAAAACCTTAAGAGGCATATTCTTTATGCTGATTGCCTTACAAGCCTTCCGCTTCCTCTAAAGGCCAGTTTGTGCGAATTACTTCTATTATCATTTTCTATCAATTTAAATTCCGATACAAGGTCCTGCAGATTTACTGTCAGACGGTTTAAGTCCTCTGCGGCACGTGCTATCTGCTCTGTTCCTGCGGCAGACTGCTGGGTGACACTGGAAATTCCTTCAATATTCTTCGATATCTGCTCTGCCGTACTTGCCTGCTCTTCGCTTGCAGAAGCCACCTGGGAAACTATATCTGAAACTTTCTGAATTACTTCAAGTATATGATTCAATGACTGTGAAACAGCCTCTGTCAGCATCATCCCTTCCTGAACAGCCTTTCCTGCTTCATTCATAGAATTATCGGCTTCGTTCGCCTCAGATTGAATCTGGCTGATTGTCTCTGCAATTTCTTTGGTTGCTTTTGTGGTGCGCTCGGCAAGTTTTCTTACCTCGTCTGCCACAACAGCAAAGCCGCGTCCCTGCTCGCCTGCACGGGCGGCCTCAATTGCGGCATTAAGTGCAAGCAGGTTTGTCTGATCTGCTATGTCATCAATCACCTGTGTAATTTCACCTATCTGATTAGTCTTTTTTGTAAGCGAGGTAATTTTTTCACCGGTAGACTTTGTGGATTCGACAATCTTTAACATTCCTTTCTTTGTATCTTCAACCTTTTTCTGTCCTGCCGAAGCACTTTCACTTGCCAGCCTGGAGTTCTCCGCGGCCTTTGCTGCATACTGACTGCTCTCAAAGATAGTTTTTGTCATTTGCTCAACAGCACTTACAATCTCATTTGTCTGCTGGCTTTGTTCCTGCGCACCTGCGGCCATTTCTTCGGACGATGAGGATATTTCAGTTGCGGCGCTTGCCGTTGCCTGAACAGCAAGATTCACTTCATTCAATGTAGTGTTAAGGCCGTCGATCATTTTATTTACATTTGCCCCTAGTAAATACAAATCGCTCTTTTCATCTAATTTAATTGAACTTGTAAGGTCGCTTTGTGCTACTGAGTTAATTACTTCGGCAATCGGTCCAATCTGTTCATTCAGATATTGCTTTTGTCTGTCTAATAGTTCACGCAAATCCTCAAAGAATCCATAAACTGCAACAACCTCATTTTTACTGTTATGCACAGGACCGGTTTGTATTAAAACGGGGAATTCTTCTCCTTTGTGATCTTTCAAAGTTACACGGTCCCCTTTCAGATAATCTCCTTTGAAAGCTTTTCTTGACAGCCCATCCTGTAGAAAAACATCTTTCACTTTCATTTTTTTAATAATTTCTTCCGGTGTTTTATTAAACTTCATTAATCTGCAGGCAGCTTCGTTTATTGACAGTATGTTTGTATCTTTATCGGAAATAAAGAATGCTGAATTAATTCCGAACTGAAAACTTTGCGAAATAGCTATTTCGTCTTTAATATGCACCAGCAGCTTCTCTATCGAACGGCCCAGTACTCCCAGTTCATCATTCGTGTGAGTATTTATCTTAATGTCGTAATTTCCAACAGAGGCCTCCATTGCAGAACGGCTTAGCTTTTCTATCGGTTTGATAAGGAAAATGTTGATGAATATTCCTGAAATCACTGCGAGCAATATATTTGTTGTTGCAACTACTGTAATGTCCATTGCAGACATTGCCAGATCCTTAAATATTATCCTGCTAATTATATTAAACAGAATGGCAGTACCAAGAATTATCAATCCGAGTTTTGAGTGTAAATGCTTAAACATTTTAGACCTCTTGAGCAGAATTATTGAGAAAACGGTTAATTACTTACCAGCGGTAACGATACTTTTATATCTGTATACTTTTTGTACTCGTTGTCAATCTCAAGCTTGCCGTCAAATATTTCCAGGATATTTTTGACCAGTGAAAATCCGACGCCTAGTCCGGCGGTTGTAAAATTCTCCCTTTCAAACTGATCAAATGCACAATGCTTCTTTATGTCCTGTTTTGTAAACCCGCAGCCCTGGTTTGCAATATTGAACTTGTATATATCATCTGTAACTTCTGTGGAAATTGCCACTGTTGAGCCTTCGGGTGAATATTTAAGCGCATTCTCGACCAATTCACTGATCATTACCTCCAGGTATGAATCAGTAATCCTTAAGCAGGAATCCTCAATATTGACCAGTATATCCCGGGTTCTTGAAAACCTGGCTGCAATTTCATAGACAGTTTCAGGTATTATCGCCCCGGCGTCGGCTCTGCCGCTTTCCCGGAGGCCCTGGATCTTCTTTTTGTCGTTAGCAATGCACAATGTTTCAATAAGCAGCAGTAGTTTATTTACCAGCCTCAGCATTCTGTTGCCGGAAACCTGTATTTTTGCGCATGCCTCTTCAATTTCTTCTTTTGAGAGTCCGGAATGATATTCTTTCAGATATTGCGAATATCCCAGGATAGGGGTTAAGGGTGTTCTGAGCTCATGGCTGAAATTCATTGCGATCTGATCTCTGAATTTATTAAGCCCACTGATAAGTAAAGCATTCTTCTCCAGGTTTATCCTTACGGCTTCCAGAAGATCCTTTGCTTTGAAGGGTTTAACGATATAATCATCCGCGCCTTTATTCATACCTTCACGTATGTCAGTCAGGTCAGCTCTTGTAGAAATAAAGATAAGAGGGATCATAGGGTAAAGGGCTTTCTCTTTGAGCTTTTCAAGCAGTTCAAAGCCATTCACCAGAGGAATCTGGGCCTCGGATAAAACCAGATCAGGCAGTTCACTTTCAATCAGATGCAGTGCTTCTAAGCCGTTTTCTGCTTCAAGCACAAAGTAGCCGCTGCTTTCAAGTAAAGCCCTTATATTTTTTCTTAAGGAATGATCGCCTTCTGCAATAAGTACCCGGACCATATAATTCCCCAACTATTACTTCAATAATCGGGGTTTTATATGAGTCAACACAGATCAATTCATTAGGGGGAACAGTTTATTAATAAGCGGGACAAATATTATAATAAGCGGGCCATTAAATTGACAGATGCCCTTTCAGCTTTGCTGCGAACCTTTTACTTACAATAAATGTCTTTTCGGTTTCCTTAAGATATACTTTTAAGGAGCGCTGAAACCAGGGTTCAATTTTATCTAAATACTTCACGTTGATGACGGTGGAGCGATGGATCCTTATGAACACCTCTTCAGGCAGTACTGCCTGCCACTGCTTTAATAATTTACTGGCAACTATCTTTCTGCCTTTTGTTAAATGAACCGTGGAACATTCGCCGAAAGCCTCTACACAGATAATCTCTTTTTTATTTATAAGCTCAATTTTGCCGTTAAGTCTGAGCATTACTGTGTCATTTGACTCTTTGCCCGGGGCAGAATGTTTGATTGCGGCCTTCAGCTGCTGTTTAATGTAGTTTTTGTGCTTTTGCAGCCTGACTTTTACTGCTTCCAGCAGGTCTGAGGCCTTGACAGGCTTGGTAAGATAGTCATCTGCACCCAGCTGCATTCCGGTCCTAAGATTTTCCATCTCTGCTTTTGCTGAAAGAAAAATAAACGGGATACTAAGGTTTTTTTCACTGTTTATTATTTCGAGCACCTGGTAGCCGTCAATTCCGGGCATCATTATATCGGAAATTATGAGATCGGGACTTTTTTCATGCACCATCTTTATTCCCTCGAGGCCGTTAGCAGCTTGGTAAACTTTATACCCATTCTCTGTCAGCAGTATTTTAAGATTATTGCTGAGAGCCTGTTCATCTTCTATTAATAATATTTTTTCCATTATTTATTTTCAGTTTTCCCCTGATAATCAATTACAGGTAATATCACCCTGAATGTTGTTCCTTCGTCCACATTGCTCCTGCAGAATATTTCACCCCCATGCAGTGCAACCGACTTCTTTACAATTGAAAGCCCTAATCCTGTTCCCGGCAGATTGCCGGCATTTTCAGCTCTGTAAAACGGCTCAAACAGATTAATCATATCCTTTGCAGGAATGCCGATGCCCTGATCACTTACCTCAATTGCCAGAAAGCCTTCTTCCCTTTCCACTGTCAGCCTTATTTCCCCTTTCTTCAATGTATATTTTACCGCATTGCCAAGCAGATTACTCAGGATATACTTCAATAGTTTTCTATCTATATAGAAGTCCTCTTCGCTCATCTTATAATCGAGCGCAAAACTGTGATATTCATTAGCTAGAGATTTTGCTTCATTAAAGGCAGTTAAACATAACTGGTGAAGGTTGCATAATGAGGGCTGAAATTCTACTTTTCCGGCTTCAGCCCGGCTGACAGTCAGGACATCATTCAGTAATTCTATCATCTGCCGGATCTGATCCTGAATAATTGCAAGCTGTTCATTATATTTTTCTTTAGGCCATTTTCTCCCGAACATGTCCAGCAGGTCGGTTGAACTCTGAATGGTTGCCAGCGGGGTCCGGAATTGATGGGAAGCCGTAGAAATGAACCTGGACTTTAAATCATTAAGCTCTTTTTCTTTCTCCAATGTTTTGAGCAGTTCAACTTCATTTTTCTTCCTGTCAGTTATATCAAATATTGCGGTGATAATTCCGCCAGGCTGGTCATTCTTCCTTTTATATAAAGATCTGTAGATTATAACATTTCTGGTCTCGCCATTTGCCAGTATGACATTCGATTCAAGTTTCTGAAATGTCCTCTCATTCAGCAATTTTGCGTCAGCCGGATGGAAGTCATTGTCATTCCCGGAAATTAAGGAACTGCCGCCGGACAACGATTCTATCAGTTCCTTCTTTTGTATTCCAAAAAATTCTTCCGCTATATAGTTGCAGTTGGTATATCTGTTATTAACATCCTGTATGAGAATCGGGATTGGAATAGTATCCAGCAGTGTTTTGAAGAATATTATCAGATCAGTTATTTCATTGTCAGCTTTTTCAACTTTCCCGATCTGCTCTGACAGGCTTTTATTTAATTCACTCAGTTTGTTATTTCTTTGCTCTATCTGTCCTTCAAGCAGCTGTTTATATTCCACCAGTTCACTTTCCACACGCTTTCTTTCAGTTACATCACGGATCATGAAGAGAAGCGCTTTTTCATCCGCATATTCCATTAATGTGATAGATATAGATACTGCTTTAAGGCTTCCGTCTTTTGTCTTAAATTCGGTTTCTAAATTGCTGATAGTTTCATTGGATAAGAGCCGCTCAACCATCTTTTCCCTTTCGCGGGGTCTCACCCATAATTTTAACTGAAGTGTGGTCTTACCAAGGAGTTCTTCCTTGCTGTAACCCGTAAGGCGGCAAAAACTTTCGTTGGTATCAATTATCATCCCGTCACTTAACCTGGAGATATTTATTGAATCAGGATTTCCAAAAAAAGCGCCTGTCAGCCTTTTATGGAAATCCTGAAGACTCTTTTCCACCTTCTTCCGTTCTGTTATTTCCTGTTCCAGCTTCTCATTTACGCCGGCTAATTCCATTGTCCTCTTTTCAACGCTGACTTCCAGACCATCTTTTATTTTCCTCAGCTCAGATTCGGCATTTTCCCTGCTTTTAATTTCATTTTCCAGAATCTGTTTCTGTTTGTAAAACTCCTCCATCAATAAAGCAAGTTCACCAAATTCATCCTTTCTTTTCTTAAGCTTATCCAGAAACCCCATCGCCCCTGTTCTCAAGCCCCCTGAAATAGCACTCAACGGCTGATTAACAGTATAATACAGAAATACTGAAATGCACAAAAGCATTACAAAAGTAAAGATGATCATACTGATATACTGAATATAGGCCCAGATAAACACTTTTTTGAAAATTGGATATTCTTTCCTTGCTTTAATAACTGCGACGGTTTTTTTATCCCAGCCGGGCAGTTTTTTCGAATTTTCAATGGATAAGTAATCTTTTCTTCCCTTTTCTTTTTGGGTGCTGGCGGCATCCCCGATGGTCAAAGAATCGGAAATCAAGGCCGATATCTCCTGCAGCTGTTTTTGCGACCAAAGCCGCCCGGCAAAAAGGTAGCCCTGGGGCTGAGACTTCCTTGATAAATCCTCTGTAGGCTGAACCGGATTACCGCAGATCTCCAGTATTCCGTATGGAGTTTTTGTATAAAAGTGACAGAAAGGATTAGCCTTAATAAATTCCCTGAATTTTCTGTCATGAACAGGCAGGATTTCACTCAGGGTACCTTTAAGGGTGTTTTTAGAATATTTCAGCTGAAAATTAGTGTCATATAACCAGAAGGCCTGTATGTTAAACGTGGGGAAAGCTGCGTCAATATTAATTTCGGCCCACTTATCCTGATGTTTTTTCATAAACACCATCATCTCATCCCACCTGGAATAGTCGTCAGTAAAGGTGTAAAGCCCTTCGCCAAGTTTCCTGACTGAATTTTCCAGCAGGGCGGCATGCTCATTTTCTTCATCCCTTATGAGCATTTTGACCTTTTCAGTTTCAGAATCCTTCAGAATATTAAGGGCAATAATGAAAAGTGCTGCAAGGGAAAGAAGTAAAATTATTACTTTTTTATGAATTGTACTTTTTATGTTAAATTCCAACATTTGAGATACATTTTATTGCCTAAAGGCATTAAAAAATGGGTCTAGCTGGAGAAATGGTTCACTTTCTGGCCAGATAAGCTGGGAAGATATGTCCGGACGTGATTGGGGAAATGATCAAAAAAGCACTCAGAGTAAAAATAGCATTTATGCTTAAGCCGGCTGGCTAATCTTCAACCTCCAAAAATTCAGGGCTCTACAGGAATCAACAATATCAGAATATATGGACCTAATTTCACCAGATATATAAATCAATTTTCCGGTATAAAAATATGAAATTACGCGCACAACAGCAATGATTTGGAATTGGAGGGAGGAAATTATCAGTGCACAATTATCTTCTCTAAGAACAACTGTGCACTATTTCTTCATTCATTTCCAGTCTGTATATCATTTTGTAAAAACTTTATTTGCCTGCTATCTTCTGGCCGCCATTGCAGGTGCCGCCGGTGCTGATATTTACCATTACAACCTGGCCTGTTCCCGGGGCACTGGCAAAGCCGTTATTTGAAACATACAGGTTGCCGTCGGGCCCTAATGTCATTGCTGTCGGGAAATTCAGCCCGCTTGTTACTTCAGAAACATTATTCACGTCCCCGTTTGCAATACGCATTATCTTTCCCGTGTTTGCAGCGAAGAACGGGGGCTGCCCATTGCCTATTGATGTTTCAAGGACAAACAGGTTTCCGGAGGAGTCAAATGTAAGGCCCAGTATGGTTGTAAATCCCGTGGCATAAGTACTTAGACTCTGTCCGTCCAGGCTTATCTTAAGGATTTTAGCCGCCCCGACGGGATAAGGAACGGTAGTTAAGTTCCCGACATAGAAAAACCCGTCTTTATATGCAATTGCTGTCGGAACTATATGTCCCTGGCTTTCAGATATATCCACAACGCGCTCAATACTGCCCGTGTTAAAGTTATACCTGTCAAGTTCACCGTGATTTGATTCAATATAATAGAGGTAATTGTCGAGCATTATCATGCTGTAAAGGTCGCCGTCGGGTTCAAAATCATCGGCTTCAGGATTTGCTACAGGATGGGACTTCAGGAAGCTGCTTATATCGGCAATCTCTTTCCATGAGCCGTCACTGTTGACCTGAAGTATTCCATTGGGTACTTCCGGGTGGCCATGGGAGCAGCCTGCTCCGGAGAGAAGTGCATAAAGACTGCCCTGATAGAAGGCTACGCTGCTGATTGAAGTCATTTCACCTCCTGAAGCAGGAGCGGTCTGGGTTGAAGGAAAATTTGTATTTAGTTTTGACTGGCCCTGGGATAGATTTATTTTTGTTATGCTTCCATTGTGTCCGCCCAGATAAGGTCCTATTGGCGGAGGCACCTGTTCGCATTGTCCTACGGTTGATATACACCCTTTTGTACCCGATTCAGAAACGTAGAGCATTTGATCCGGACCAAAAATGAGTCCTCGGGGCTGATTTAAGTCCGTTGCTACTATGGTTTGAGCGCCATATGCAATTTTATTTAATGTAACGGTACCGCTGCTTGTTCCGGATTGGCTTACTGCAGTCGGCATTTCGGCATCCTTACTGCATGCGATGAAAATAAAAGAACAAAGAACGGCTAAAGACAGATAACCTGAAATAATACGTCTCATAAATCCTCCTTCAAAAAATTAAAGAACAATGAATTTAATCCTCTGCATTAGAGCAGGTATGCATCTTACAGTGAAAAACCCGCCGCATTTAGACTAATTCGCATTCTTCCTCCTGAGAGTCATTTCACTTTCGGAAAGTAAATTCCACCAGTTCTTTCCGTCTATAAGATGACAACAAATTATATATATATTCACAATCCGAGTTTCAATGTACATTAATTTACATACACGCATTTTCCCACCGCGTATTTATGCCGTGAGATCTGTTAATGCGGATGCATTCTGCTTTCAAAAAATAAAAAAAGCCTGAGACCAGCTTGATAATGATATAATGTGTTTAGTATTTTTAATTCAACTTTTCAATAATACTACAAGTAAAATTAACCGGGGTTAAAATGATCATCCGCAAAGAAAGAGAATCCGACTTTGAAGCAATAACGAATGTTACCAAGCTGGCTTTTGCAACCCTTGCATTAAGCCCGCACACTGAACAGTTCATTATTAAGGCTTTGCGCGATGCCGGCGTACTCACCATTTCACTTGTAGCTGAATCTGAAGATAAGATTATTGGCCATATAGCTTTCTCCCCCGTTACAATCTCCGATGGAAGCGATGGCTGGTATGGTCTTGGCCCAATATCCGTTCTTCCGGAGATGCACAGGAAAGGGATCGGGAAAGCACTTATGCATGAGGGCTTATCCATTTTGAAAGAAATGGGAGCCCAAGGAGTGGTTTTAGTGGGTGACCCGAACTACTATCAGCGCTTCGGATTCAGAAACATTCCGGAATTAACTTTTGAGGGGGTCCCGCAGGAGTACTTCATGGCCCTTCCTCTCGGGAAATATTCTGCTCATGGAGCGGTGGAATTCCATGAGGGATTTAATGCTACTGCCTGAATTCAAACTCTGCCTTATTCAACTTTAAAGGGCTTTTTGTTGATTTTTATGGTCCTGCGCCAGTTATTAATTGCATGCCGGATTGTCAATAAGGAAATTTTTCTCTATTTTTGAAATCAGATTTCATGAATAGTGGTTTGATATTTGGCAATGTATGTGTTCCTGGTTATTATCTGCTTTAACTCACATAGCATTCCTGAAAGCGCACACATAATAGTTTATGATTATCAAATAATAACAGGCTCTGAATGCTTATTAGACGGATCTAATAAGTTTTCTTCTGTATTATTTTATAATCATTCATTTACAGAAATGAGTGATTGCTGCTAAAAAAGTCAATTTACATTTATTCAATAACCAGATACCATTAACAATTATGAGTTTTCTTTACACATTACTAACGACACAAAACACTGCATCGACGATTCTTTATCTTTGTCTTGCTGCTTTTTCAGGTGTAATTATTGGGAAAGTTGAAATAAAAAATATAAAGCTTGGCATTGCAGGGGTTCTTTTCTCGGGGCTGCTGATTGCGCACCTGGGAGCACGTGCCAATGAAGCCGTAGTTGGTTTCGCACGTGATTTCGGCTTGATTTTATTTGTTTATTCAATCGGACTCGATATAGGTCCGCGCTTTTTTTCAACATTCAAAAACGAAGGGTTAAAGCTTAACTTATTTGCGGCTTCAATTGTTTTACTGAACCTTGCAATAACCTTCGGCATTTATAAGATTTACGGTCTTCCTCCTTCTCTTGCAACCGGCATTATGTGCGGAGCCGTAACAAATACTCCAAGTCTCGGCTCAACACAGCAGGTTCTCCATGAATTCTCAAAGACCGGGGCTCAGGCTGCTAGTCTCTCAGGCATGGGTTATGCAGTAGCTTATCCCTTCGGTGTTATGGGAATCATTCTTACAATGATACTTGTAAGGATATTTTTCAGGATAAAAGTAAAGGATGAAGCTGAAAGTTATACAAAGAATCTTGAAGGTATGACTACAAAGCTTGAAAGTGTAAGCATTTGCGTCACTAATCCCCAGCTTTTCGGAAAGAAGATCGAATACATACAAACCATAATCGACAAGGAGCTTGTTATTTCGCGTATAAAGCGCGGCGATCAGTTTCTAATCGGTATAAACAGCGAAATAATCAAAGAAGGGGATGTACTTTACGGAGTATCAACAGAAAACCACTTTGAAAATCTCAGCCTGAAGATCGGTGAAGTTGCAATACAGGAAAAGCGTGAGATAAGGGGAGACTTATCGATGACCAACGTTCTTGTAACCAACAGGAAATATGCAGGTAAAACGATACAGCAGATTGGTATTTACCGCCGTTATGAAGCCAATATAACACGCATTTTCAGAGCGGGAATGGAAATACTTCCCTCACTGGATACGACAGTGGAATTCGGCGATACGGTAAGAATAGTAGGAAAAACAGATCTTCTGACTGATATCAGGAACGAGCTTGGAAATTCAGTAAAAGAATTATCGGTACCTAATACTGTACCGGTCTTTATCGGAATATTTTTAGGCATCATCCTTGGCAGCATACCGGTTTTCATTCCCGGTCTGCCTGCTCCGGCAAAGCTTGGTCTGGCCGGAGGTCCGCTGATTGTTGCTATTCTGCTTGGCTACAAGGGCAGAGTAGGCAAGATGGATTTCTACATGACTCCAGGGGCAAACATGATGCTGAGAGAAGTAGGCATTGTTCTTTTCCTTGCAAGCGTGGGTTTGCTCTCCGGCGCAAACTTCTTCAGCACGATCTGGAACGGCGGCTACTGGTGGATGCTTTACGGAGCTGCTATCACATTCTTCCCCATAATGATAATTTCAATCATAGCACGTTTGATGAAATTTAATTATCTGAAGATATGCGGGCTGATAAGCGGTACAATGACAGATCCGCCGGCACTTGAATTTGCCAATTCAATGGCTCCTGTGCAGGCACAGTCAACGGCTTACGCCACTGTTTACCCGCTGGCAATGTTCCTAAGAGTGCTCGTAGCGCAGATGTTCATACTACTGACTCTTTAATATTTACAGGCCGCATACACAATATGCGGCCTTTTTTCTTTTCAAAAATCCTTCCATAATACTTCAATAAACAAACCCGCTGCTGCCATATAGATTTTTCTTTCATCCAAAAGTAAAATTACTTATTTCCCGTCTGACCTATTCAAACAGGCATCAGGCTGCAAACGTGCTATGTTATTTCGCAACTTTCTGCTATTTTTGTGGATAGAATTTCCAAATTCTTCTTTAATTACCGGTTTATATAAAAAATTCTCAGAGACTCATGAATTCTTTAACCACCCAGGATACTTCTTTTTCAGATTCCAAAAGCCATTATCAGATCCTTGACGGGCTGCGCGGCGTAGCAGCAGTAATGGTAGTAATATTCCATCTGTTTGAAGCCTTCTCAGAAGGCAATCACTTAAAACAGATAATTAACCACGGATATCTTGCCGTTGACTTTTTCTTTGTATTATCGGGCTTCGTAATAGGCTATGCATATGATGACCGCTGGGGAAAAATGACATTAAAAGACTTCTTTAAGCGCAGGCTTATAAGGCTTCACCCGATGATAATTGTCGGAATGGTGATTGGGGCAATAGGGTTTTATTTCAGCGCCTCTCCAATTCTCTTCCCCCAGATCAGCAGTGTCCCGCTCTGGAAACTGCTCCTGGTCATGCTCGTTGGTTTTACACTTCTGCCGTTACCGGCATCAATGGATATAAGAGGCTGGGCTGAGATGCATCCGTTAAACGGTCCTGCATGGTCGCTTTTCTTTGAATATGTGGCAAATATATTGTACGCCCTTTTTATAAGGAAATTCTCAAACAGGGTGCTTTCCATTCTGGTATTTCTGGCCGCATGCCTGACCATACATCTGGCTGTAACGGGTCCAAACGGGGACGTAATAGGAGGGTGGTCTTTAGATCCAATTCAGTTCAGGATCGGAATGACGCGTCTGCTATACCCATTCTTCGCAGGACTACTCTTATCCAGAATAATTAAGCCCGGGAGTGTCAAAAATGCGTTTTTATGGTGCAGTCTAATGGTAATAGCCATTCTTTCATTCCCGAGGGTAGGAGGAAGCGAGAACCTCTGGATGAACGGGCTTTATGATTCACTCTCAATTATTTTCCTTTTCCCAATTATCGTTTACATGGGTGCAAGCGGAGAAGTAAAGGGGAAATATATGGAGAAAGCGTGCAGGTTTTTAGGCGACATATCATACCCCATATACATTATTCATTATCCTTTAATCTATATCTTTACGGCATGGGCAATTGATAATAAAATTCCTATGCTAAAAGCATGGCCTGTGGCTCTTCTATTACTGGGGTCTTCAATTGCTATTGCTTACGCAAGTTTCAAACTTTATGATGTGCCTGTAAGAAAATGGTTGACTGCGCGCAGTAAAGCACAGAAGCAATGTGCAGCAGAGATGGAAACCGTAAATAAGTAATAACATAAAACACATACATTCACAGCCATTCAGTATTTAACAAAAAGCCCGGATCATCTGATTCCGGGCTTTTGTCCATATATTTCAAATTATAACAGGGATTAATCTTCCTGTGTGTCTCCTTTAATAATTCTCTGACGGATATTATCCCACTGGTGAGTTGTGATAAAACTTTCATTCAGGTTTTTATAAATCTTAGTGAGAAAGTTAAACGGCAAAGAAAATGTCATCAGATCTTTGGGCAGTTTAGCACGCGCCGAGATATCATGCATTCCCCATACAGCTTTATCCTCGTTCTTCAGGTGGTACTGAAGCGGCATCATGACGGCAGAGGCACAGGCTGAGGCGAATCTTGTAATAACGCGGTCCGTTTTTTCAGGGGCGTCATAATAGGCAAGAAATACAAGTGCACTGATCTGGTCAGCATTTGCAAAGAAGACGACAGTCTCAGGAGTTTCATTTTCAGTAAAATCTTCAAGCGGCTTTAGTATTGTGTATCCTTCGGTTTTCTTTTCCATCCTGATATCTTCAAGATACTTTTTTGTAAGCTCCGGAGTCTTTACGAACCTCTCGCATTCCCTTCCTGGAAACGGTCCGGATGAAAGGAAGTTCTCAATGCCCGGGAAAATCCAGTCCTTGTATCCGAAGTAAAATGCCGAGCAGGCAAATCCCATCGTATTTTCGCTAAAGGCAAACGTTTTTCCCTTTGCACTCTGGAATATGAAAGGCATGATGCATCCCTGACCGGGCTTCTTCAGCCCGAGTGCATCCTGCGGCACATTCTTATCGTGATATAGTCCGACGGCACTGTATTTCAATGCCAGTTTCTCCCTGAATTCCCGGCCGATATTGCTGGTTAGAATCATGTTTTTTATAGTCCTTTTATCAATCCATCATTCTTTAGACGTTTCAAAGGTATGAAAAATCCTAACAAAAAAGGAGATCAGAATTTGTCTGCATGTGCCTGTATAACATTCATCATCAATCCACAATAAACAGCCTGGCTCCGGTCTGTGTAAAGGACCTGTGAGCCTCCTCATTATCTGCAACCTGATAGCTCATTCCGGGAGTAAGTGTAAATTTTCTTCCGTCTGCGAGCTCGGTTATAAGTTCCCCCTCAAGGCAAAAGAGGATGTGGCCTTTTGAGCACCAGTGATCGGCAAGGTAGCCCGGTGTATATTCGACCATGCGTACGCGAAGGTCTCCGAACTGCTGCGTGTGCCAGTAAGCAGATCCTGTGGCCCCTTTGTGCTCTGTCTTATCGATTTTTGACCAGTCTGTAATGCCAAAAGGGATATCTGACATTTTCATATAGTTCTGCTCCTCAATATTTGTCTCAAAATTTGTAAAATTATTTTATCCCGCGGCTTTTCTGCAGGAAAGATTATTCAGGCTTTTCAAAGATAAATAATTTTACATAAAGAAAGACAACAGAATCTGAATACAATTGACGCAAATAAATATGCCATTGTTCCAAAAGTTCCGCACCCGCATAAAACAATCTGAAAATCCGTACTGGAATTCATGCAAATATTTTTATGCTTTAGGAAGAATTAATTTTGCCTAGAATACTCTCACTTCCTGTACTGAAAATTCTCGTAGGGAGATGTATATCTAAATGGCGGACCAGCCCATCCGGGGGCCGCAGGTTTGCCAGACGGATATTATTACTGCCAGGTAACTGACCCCAGCGGAGCTGTTCTGCTTGGAACCAGTCTTGGCTTGCAGGACTCACTGCCGATACATGTAACAAACGGTGAGTTTGACCAGTGCTATCAGCTTGAGGCTATTTTAAGAACAGGAAGCAACAACACCCCACCTTATACCACAGGATATGATAACACTCCTAACTCTGGCGGAGAATATAAGGTATGGGTTAGTTCAGTACGCAATTTTGATCCGGACCTGAGTAAAACCGATAATTTCAAAGTAATAAGCGGCAGCCTGCCGCCCAGAGCGGAATTGCAGGTTATTAAATTCTATGACGCAAATGTTAACGGCATTAATGATGACAACCAGAATCTGACGGGCTGGAAGGTTGAGATAACTGATGGCTTCGACTATATACGCTATACACCCGTAAGCCTTACAGTGGAACCCGGGAGCTATACTGTAACTGAATTTACACCAATTGAAACCAGCTGGATGCATACTACATCCACCTCTGTTACACTGACAATAGCTGATGGCGGCACCGGACTGGCAGAATTCGGTAACGTTTGCCTGGGAGCAGGCGGCGGGCTCACGCTCGGCTTCTGGTCAAATAAAAACGGCATGGGCCTAATTGACGGGAGCGATCTTTCCATGTTGAGCGGCTTAAACTTACGCAATGCCAACGGTTCGGATTTTAACCCTTCTACTTATGCTGAGTTCCGTACCTGGTTACTAAGCGCCACTGCCACAAATATGGCTTATATGCTCTCTGCCCAGCTTGCAGCCATGGAATTAAACGTCTTTAATGGTAAGGTCAGCGGCAATGCACTGGTGTATGCTCCGGGAGTCAATGGTGCAAACAGTTTGGGATTTATAACTATAAATGCGCTTATGAATGAGGCCAATAGTTCCTTAGGATCAAATGGCTACACTGTTAATAGCGGCGCAATCCGCACTTATCAGGAAGCTTTGAAGAATGCTCTTGATAATGCAAACAATAACAAAACATTTGTCCAGTCTTCCCCCTGTCCGTTTACTTTTCAGTAATTAAATCTTGGGAAATGCCGGACAATCAGATTTTTGAATATATTCTGACTGGCAGCGAAATAATCTGGTGAGAGATAAAGATCCGATTACATCCATCTTTATCTCTCATTTTTTATTTGCATATGGCAGGTTATATAGCTAAAATTTGGCCGTATAATTTTAAGGAATCAGGATAATGAAAAACTTTTCCCGCCCCGGCTTTACTTTTCTTTTCTTTCTTTGTTTTATTAGTGTTTTCAGTTCATTTTCTTCAGCACAGACTCTTGAAGAAAGGATAGATTCTCTTCTTAATAAAATGACACTGGACGAAAAAATACTTCAGCTCCATCAGGAAGGAGGCTTTAATACCGCGGATAATGCGAGGCTTAACGTCCCGGGATTTATTATGGCAGACGGCCCTCATGGAGTGCGTGACGGCAGCAATGCCACATGCTTTCCTGTTGGAATTGCAATGGCCGCAAGCTGGGACCTGGATCTTGTTCAGAGGCTTGGAACTGCAATGGGAGAAGAATTCCGGGGCAAGGGAAAGCATCAGGCTCTTGGACCTGCAATGGATCTCAACCGTGATCCCAGAAATGGCAGAAGCGCTGAAAGCGGCGGCGAGGATCCGTACCTGGATGCACAGATAACCACTGCTGCCGTTAAGGGAATTCAGATGACGCCATGCCTTGCAACAATTAAACATTACAACGCCAACCACAGGGAAAACGGAAGACTTACCAACAATATTAGCGTAAGCCAGAGAATGCTTATGGAATATTACGGGCTTTATTTCAGAACAGCCGTCCAGCAGGGCGGAGCTTTTTCGGTCATGAACGCATACAATTTAATAAATGGTGAAAAAAGCGCTGAAAACCATAACCTTCTTACAACCATATTAAAAGAAAAATGGGGCTTCCCTTATTATGTTGTATCCGACTGGGGCTCCATTTGGGATCCCGGAAAGGCTATTAAGGCAGGTTGCGACATTGAAATGGGATCGACGCTATATACCGGCCTGGCAGATCTTGTAAAGAAAGGGACCGTACCCGAATCGGCAATTAATGAAGCCGTACGGAGGGTTCTCAGGACAAAATTCCTGTCGGGCATGATGAATTACTATCCGGTGGGAAATCCGGATGATGTAAACAGCAAGGCTCATAAAGATCTCACAGTTGAGGCGGCAAAGAAAGTAATGGTGCTCCTGAAAAACCAGGACAATATACTGCCCTTGAACAAATCTCAAATAAAAACAATTGCTTTAATCGGGCCAAGCGCCGATGTTATGCAGATTGACGGAGGCGGAAGCGCGTATGTTTCTCCTTTCTATACAGTCAGCCCCAAAGCCGGCCTGGAGAATAAATTCGGCGCATCAAATATACTTTTTACCAGGGGCTGCGACATCAACAGCAGCAATACCGACGGCTTTGCAAAGGCAAAGCTTTATGCAATGCAGTCCGACGTCGTTATTTTCTGCGGCGGACTGGATCCCAGCCAGGAAAGCGAAGGCATGGACAGGGCTACGGGTTCAATAGAGCTTCCGGGAAAGCAGCAGGATCTTATAAATGAGCTGGCTGCAGTAAATAAAAATGTTATTGTTGTACTCTTCAGCGGAGGAATCTGCGGGCTTAACCAGTCAATTGACAAAATAAAAGGTTTAATCTATGCCTTCTATCCCGGACAGGAAGGAGGCACCGCACTGGCAGAGGTGCTCTTTGGAGATTACAATCCGGGAGGCAAGTTGCCTGTTACTTATCCAAAGACAGATTCACAGCTTCCGGCCTGGGATGATGACTTCACGAATGACTATGGCGGCGGCTACCGCTGGTTCGATAAAAAAGGTTTCATTCCCCTGTTCCCCTTCGGATATGGCCTGAGCTATACAACATTTGGTTACAGCAACCTGGTCATCAGCCCGGCGAATCCTTCATACGGAGAACCGGTAACAGTAAGCCTTGACGTTACAAACACCGGGCAAAGAGCGGGCGACGAAGTGCCCCAGCTGTATTTAAGCCGCACTCAGTCGGCTGTGGAAATGCCTGTAAAACAGCTGAGAGGATTTAAGAGAATTACGCTTGAACCCGGAGAAAAAAAGACGGTCACCTTTACAATTACAAATGATGAGCTTTATTATTACAATGAAGCCGACAGTTCTTTTACCGTGGAACCGGGCACGTTTAACGTCATGGCAGGCGGCTCGTCGGATAACCTCCCACTAAAAGGAAGCTTCCAGATGCAGAGCGGAGTAAAAAAGCCTGATTTTGTTATTACCGGGATAAGAACTCTTCCCAGATATCCGCTCAAGGGAGAAAAGGTCCAGTTCCTTGCAACTGTTATGAATCAGGGCACCGGCGCAACAAGTAAAGACACGAAGATAAAGGTTCTTTTTAAGATTGATGGAAAAGAAGTAAGCTGGAGCACGAACTATTCTGCCCCTGTTCCGGCTGGCGGCATGGCTCTTATTGGGGCCGACGGCGGGCCTGAAGGCTCATACAGCTGGACAGCCGGAAATACCGGCACATTTACGCTTGAGGCCACAGCAGATTACGACAATTCGGTTGACGAATGCGTGGAGAGTAATAACTCATTCAAGACGCAGTTAACTGTCAGTCCCGAGCCGCCCAAGAACCTGGCCTTTGGGAAGCCTGTTACAGTAACATCTGTTGAAAAGCCCGAGCTGGGCGGCAGATATGCCGTTGACGGAAGCTTGTCCACAAGGTGGTCCTCTGCCTTCAGCGATCCGCAGTCAATTACCGTTGACCTTCAGGACGTATATAAGATTGAGCAGGTTGTGCTTCAATGGGAAGCCGCCTACGGGAAGCAGTATAAAATCAACCTCTCTGAAGACGGGCAAAACTGGACTACAGTAAAATACGAGACCAACAGTGACGGCGGCCTGGATGCAGTTGCCTGTTCCATGAATGCTCGTTATGTAAGGATGTACGGCATTCAGCGTGCAACAGAGTGGGGCTATTCACTTCTTGAGCTCCAGGTCTTCGGGCAGGCTGTTACGGACGTCAAAGATGAAACAGGGCTTCAGAAACATTTCAGCTACAGGCTTATGGATAACTATCCCAATCCTTTCAACCCGACAACCACAATAACATACGAGATAGCAGAGCGCTCAACTGTAAGGATTGATATAATCAACCTTTTGGGACAGGTTGTTTCAACGCTCATAAATTCAGAGCATACGCCGGGCATATACAGCGTAAGGTGGAACGGGCGGGATAATTCAGGACAAAGTGCCGCAAGCGGAATTTATCTCTACAGAATGCAGGCGGGTAATTTCTCAGAGAGCAGGAAGCTCCTCCTTTTGAAATAAGATCCATGAAAATGGGCAGGAATATTTATTTATTAAGGTTATTATCAAGGGAATAATATGAAGGTCTACAGGTTCGAAACAAAGAAGGTTTTACCAGTCAGCAAAACCAAATGCTGGGAATTTTTCTCTGATCCGAAGAACCTTCAGATAATGACTCCTCCCGAACTGGACTTCAAGATCAAGTCTATTCTGCCCGGAGAAATGTACCCCGGGCAGATTATTATATACCGCATTAAAATATTCCCCCTGATATATGTCACCTGGGTAACTGAAATAACCCACGTAAGAGACTATGAATATTTTGTTGATGAGCAAAGATTCGGCCCTTACAAGCTCTGGCACCACGAGCACATTTTCCGTGAGGTTAATGAAGGGGTTGAGATGACAGACATAGTGCATTACGCAATTCCATTAGGACTGATCGGAAGAATAATGAATGCAATTGTAATTAAAAAGAAGCTTAATAGAATATTTAGTTTCAGGAAGGAGTTTCTTAAATCCAGCTTAAATAAATCCTGACAAACACACCTTTCCCCCCCGAATTCCACCGATAATCTTGTGACAGCCGTCACGTCTAATGCTGCTTTTCATCAAAACGTAAGTAGAACCTTCTTTGTACCTTGCGGATATTCGGACAAATTATATGATTAATTGTAAGTACCCTTTTTTCCCCCTTTAATTTCCAATGACTAAGATTAATTATATAAACTAAGGAGTCGCCATGAAAAAGATGTTACTGTCTCTTTTTCTTTTATTCAGCAATATGCTCTTTTCACAGAGCTCACATTGGATTTATTTCAACGGCGCAAATTCACGCCTGCCCAATAACAACGTATCTTCAATAGCTATCGATCATCAGGAGGTAAAATGGATAGGGACTGATGGCTACGGACTTGCAAGATTTGATGGCACAAACTGGACAATATACAACTCTAAGAACTCAGGCCTGAGCAATGATTTTGTTCGCGTCGTTTATGTTGATAAAGATAACAATAAATGGATCGGCACTAAATCCGGAGGGCTCTACAAGTTTGACGGTAAGACCTGGACAAACTGGAACACATCAAATTCATTTCTGCCCAGCAACTGGGTGGCTTCTTTTGTAATTGACCCTAAAGGAGTAATGTGGATAGGGACCGGTGACAAGGGCCTTGTACGGGTTGAAAATGACATCTGGGTTGTATATACTAAGGAAAATTCCCCGCTTCCTGTAAATTTTGTCTATTCGCTTGCCGCCGACAGCCTTGGAAATACCTGGATCGGCACAAACGGCGGGGGGCTTGCAAGATTTGACGGAGTAAACTGGGAGATAAAAAATAAATACAATTCCAACCTCTCCTGCAATGCCTCGCTTTCCATTGCCATCGATAAAAATAACGATAAATGGATAGCCTCATTCAGCTGCGGGCTCTTCAGGCTGCATGACACAACATTTACAAAGTTTGACAAGGCAAGGAGTCCTATCCATGACAACTGGGTTGCCTGTGTTACGCTTGAGAACAGGAATATAAAATGGCTCGGGATGGACTCAACCGGGGTGGCAAGGTTTGAAGGCGACAAGTGGACATTCTATGACACTGCCAACTCCGGACTTCCGGATAAATATGTAAGAACAATTGCAGTTGACAAATACGGCAATAAATGGATCGGGACAGGACGCGGTGGTATTGCAGTTTTTAATGAGAACGGAGTTAATATTCCTCCCGTCATTATTGTCTCTGAACCCGGAAACCAAACCAGATGGATAACCGGGAGCAAAGAAAAAATAACCTGGGCTACAAGCAACGTTTCGGGAAATGTAAACATCAGGCTTTCCACAGACGGAGGCGCAACATTCCCGGTTGACCTTGTCTTAAATACTGCAAACGACGGATCTGAAGACATTACTGTGCCTGAAGTATCCTCTTCCTCGTGTGTCATCAGAATTGAATCCATCTCAAATTCACAGATACAGGGAATAACAAGCGGGAAATTTCAGATTGCGGCCTTGTCGGTTCCAAATCAGTTAAAGCCGGTAAACAATTCCATGAAACAACCCCTCGATATCAGGCTCAGCTGGAATAAAGGAGCATTCTGCGACAGCTACAAACTTGTAATTGCTTCAGACAGCACATTCCTGCACCCTGTAATACAGGATTCAGCAATAACCGATACAGTAAAAGAAGTAAAAGGCCTTACAGACTTCAGGCAGTATTACTGGCGGGTTCAGGGCATGAATGGAAGCGTAAAGACGCAATGGTCGCCGGTCTGGAAGTTCACAACAGTTTTCAATGCGCCTGACAACCTGAAGGCATCACCTGAAGACAAAAATCAGACAAAGCTTACCTGGAATGACAACTCAGAAAGCGAGACCGGGTATGTAATTGAAAGGAAATCCGGATCCGGTTTCATACAAGTAGCCACCACACAGGAAAACAGCGTTGAATTTATTGATACCGGCCTCGCAATTCCGGGCAGCTATGAGTACAGGATAAAGGCAGTTGCCGGTGGCGGCGAATCAGATTACAGCAATACGGCATCGGTTACAGTTACCTCTGTAAGTGAAAAGGGATCTGTAATTAAGGATTTTGAACTTGTTCAGAATTTTCCGAATCCGTTCAATCCAGCAACCACAATAAGATACGCGCTGCCTGAAGCTGCCAGCGTAAGGCTTACGATCTTTAATATGTTAGGTGTGGCAATAAAGAGCTTTACTTTTAGTTCTCAGACGGCGGGATACCAGAATGTAGTCTGGGACGGAAAAGACTTCAATAATAGTCAGGCTGCAAGCGGGACTTATATTTGTAAAATGGAAGCCATAACAATAAATGGAAAAGTAACAGAAAGGATTATAAAAATGATAATGCTTAAATAACAATTATAACAGGAGAGTATAATATGAAGAGAATATGTTTCTGTTTATTATTACTTGTGACGTCTCATGCTTTTAGTCAGAACAAGGAGTGGGTTACATTCAACAGCACAAATTCGAAGCTTCCGAGCAACCAGATAAACAGTATAGCCATAGATTCTTTCGGAGTAAAATGGATTGCAGCTGAAAAAGGGCTCGTTAAAATTGACGGGAATGACTGGAGCATCTACGATAAAACGAACTCTGCCCTTACGTGCCCGCATCCGCTTGCAGTTACAATTGAAGGGCAGAATACCGTATGGATCGCAACGTACTGCCTTGGCCTCGTAAGGTTTGACGGGAAAAACTGGGCTATATATGACAGCATAAAGTCCCCCCTGCCTTACAGAACTGTCACCTCGGTTGCAATCGATAACGAGGGCAGCAAATGGGCGGGGATGATATATGGCGGTGTGGCAAAGTTTGACGACACTAACTGGACATTTTACAACACAGGAAATTCTCCCCTTCCCAGCAATCATATAAACTGCATTGCGGTAAACAGCCAGGATTATAAATTCTTCGGCACGGATAACGGCCTTGCAGTTTTTGACGGGAAAAACTGGATTGTCTACAATAAAGACAACTCCCCCCTTCCCGGCAACAACGTTCAGTCGGTCACTTTCGATAAGAATGGGATCATGTGGGTTGGAACCAAGGGCCAGGGGCTTGTACGCCATGACGGATTAAACTGCGATATTTATAATACTTCAAACTCTGAGCTGAAGAACAACTATATTCATGCAATTCATATAGACGGACAGAACCAGAAATGGATTGGGACAGAAACCTGCCTGGAAAAATTTAATACTTCGGCCTGGACGTGCATAGATACACTCAATCCATCTATTACAGGCAGTTATATTACTTCAATCGTCTCTGACAAGAACAATTCTAAATGGATCGGAACATTTAACAGCGGGCTTTCAGTTTACACTGAAATTCAGTCAGGTTTTGATGATGGCATTGATAACGGAGTTATTTATTCATACTCACTTTCACAGAATTATCCTAATCCGTTTAACCCTTCAACTACAATAAGCTATACCATTCCCCGGCAGGAATTTGTAAGTCTGAAGGTTTATAATCTCCTGGGATGTGAAGTAACATCAATTGTAAACGGGCTAAAACAGGCGGGGACTCATTCAGCTGGGTTTAACGCATCATCTCTTCCAAGCGGGATGTACATATATACAATTCAGGCAGGAGGATACAGAGAAAGCAAAAAGCTGACCGTATTAAAATAAACTTTGCTCTTACTTTACCCAAAAAGCCCGGGCTCCTGTCTCCGGGCTTTTTTCTTTCTGCCTCATAATTTTTTAACCCCCAGGGTCGAAAAATTCACCTTAATATTCTGTTTCAATTTTCTTATATCTCGTTAAATAAAGGGCTGGGAAAATGTCAGATTATCTCAGAGAGCGGCAATTTCACATCTCGTCATCCAAAGCGGATGCCCTTCAGGTAATATCTCCCCAAATCATAGCGGCCAAAAAAATCCAGGAGTGACTCTCGGCAGCAAGGACTTTTTCGCCGGCACAAGCGGAGGATTTCAGATCACAAACAATATTCGGGGGAATTATGGAAAAGAAGCTTGGCTTTTTGTTATTTCTTTTATTTTTACTTTTAACTGATATTTCAGGGCATAATTTAGAAGGTAAAAGGACTCACAAAAAAAATTATTCTCATCCGGGTTCCGTTTCCCTGATGAGCATAGGAAGAAATCTTAATTCTTTCCTGCAGAGAAACGGATTAAGTGCAGGTATTAAGACCTATTCTTTTGCTCCAGGGCAAATGAACATGAATCTTCCTCTTCCCGGGCCCGGGGCATCGGATAATCCCCGAAAAATTTTCTGGAACAAGGAATCGGGTACACCACGCTACATTGAATTTAACAGCAGTTCAAACAGCAGGATGAATAGAACTGTTCCAAAAGGAAATTTGTCAGAAAGTACCGCTAATTTCCTGATGGAAAATAAAACGCTTCTGAAGATTAAAGATCCCGCAAATGAATTCCGTCTTACAAGCCAAAAGACGGACCAGTTTAGCATGTCCCATCTGAAATATATTCAGACTTATAGGGGCCTTGAGGTATGGGCCAGGGAAATTATTGTTCATCTTGACAACGCCGGCAGAATAATTTCCATGAACGGCATATATGAGCCGACGCCAGAGATGATTGCGGATGTAAAAGGAAGTGTCAGCTCTTCCCGTGCCCTTGAAGAAGCAATGTCGGACCTCAGGGGAAAGACTGCAATAACAGAATTTCCTCCCGCACTGGCAAAGATAATAAAATATAACGGGCCTGTTACGAAGAAAATTATTTGGCACGACAGGAACCACATACCCCACCTTGCATGGTTTGTTGAGATAAGGGCAGACCTGTCACAGGACTGGTATTACTTCATTGATGCCGGTTCAGGAGATATACTTCATTCATACAACAATATTAGTTATGACGGGCCTAAAACCGGGAGCGGAAAAGACCTGGACGGAGTACAAAGGACTTTCCCGGTTTATCAATTCGGGACTGGTTACTTCCTTGCAGATGCATCCGAGCCGATGTATAACGACGCAATGTCAGTAATTCCAGACGGAATGATTGGCGCAATTGTTTCCCTGGACTTAAGAAATAATGATTTTGACGGCACGTCGCCTTTATATTTTGTAACCTCAGAGGGGAATGAATGGAATGATCCGGCCGCTGTTTCTGCTCATTATAATGCAATATTAACTTACAAGTATTTCCTCAATTTCTGCAAAAGGAATTCAATTGATGATAACGGGATGACCATATATTCTACAGTGCACGTAACGAGTAATGGCGAGTCAATGGACAATGCCTTCTGGTCGGGCATGATTATGTGTTATGGCGACGGCGGAAGCTCTTTCAAGCCTCTTGCCGGAGCACTCGATGTAGCGGCTCACGAAATGACTCACGGCATTACACAGTATTCAGCAGGACTGGAATATCAATATCAGTCGGGAGCCCTGAATGAGTCTTTCTCCGATGTTTTCGGCGCGCTGGTAGATACCTTAAACTGGCAGATGGGAGAAACGATAGTAAAAGACTTTCAGGAATTTCCAGCCGGATGTTTAAGGGATATGTCAAATCCGCACAACGGGGCTTCAGAGGGTGAACACGCCTGGCAGCCTGAAAATATGAGTGAGTTCGTTCAGACAGATGGAGATAACGGAGGGGTTCATACAAACAGCGGCATCCCGAACTATGCTTTCTGCAAGGTGGCCCGGAGCCTCGGCAGATCTGAGGCCGGAATGATATGGTACAGGGCGCTGACACTTTATCTGACCAAATCCTCGCAGTTTACTGATGCACGCATTGCAACAGAAAGAGCCGCCGCTGATCTTTTTGGTGAAAACAGTCCTCAGCTTCAGCAGGTAAAAAATGCCTGGGAAGCTGTTGGAGTTAAAGAAGACGGCGGAACACCTCCCCCGCCTCCAAGCACACTGGAAGGGGCGGAGTGGATACTCATGACGAATACCGAACCTTCAGACCCGAATTCAATCTACATGGCAAAAACTACGATAACTTCAAATTCCGACTTTTTTGCTTTATCACAAACGCCCGTTAGCAACCGTCCGGCAGTCTCGGATGCAACAGGGCTTGTTGTTTTTGTCGATCAGAATAATAATTTAAGGGCGCTTCTTGCAAACCCAGATAATACGCAGGAGACTATTCTTGATTCCAGCGGAGTCTGGGGCAGCGTGGCAATCGGTCCGGGATTGACCTCACTTGCCCTGACATCAATGTACCAGGATACGACAATTTATTACATTGATCTGATCAATCAGACTTACAAAGCCTTTAAGATCGCTACAAAGTCATATGATGCTGCCGATGCAAAGACAGCGCTTTATGCAGATGAGCTTTCATTTGAGCCTTCGGGAAAATTCCTCCTCTTTGATGCATATAATGAACTGAAACAGTCTACCGGCGGCACACTCAGTTTCTGGAACATCAACTTACTGAACATAGAAACAGGATACATGGAGGCAGTCTTTCCTCCGCAGAGCGAAGGCATAAGCGTTGCAAACCCGTCCTTCTCCAAGACCTCCACAACACGTTTTACATTCGACTACATCGATGAAAACAAAAAGCAGGACTATGTGCGGGCAGCCGACTTTAATACCGGGAATGTTGCAACTGTAGCCGGGCCTCTACCGGTTATAGGGTACCCTACTTACTCAGCTAATGACAGGACAATTGCATTTCATAATACCGGAACCATTTCAGGCATTACACATCAGACAGTCGATCAGATAGCCTTAAAGAGCAATTTTCTTGAGCCCGATGGCCCGGGCAAGCCCTATGTTATAGATGCAACTTACCCCACCTGGTTCGTGATCGGCAAAAGAGATATAAGCCCCTTAGCCAGTAAGGAAACTCTGCCGGCCGGCTTTATGCTCATGCAGAATTTCCCGAATCCCTTTAATCCATCGGCTTCAATAAGTTATGAAGTTCCGCAGGAGGGCTTTGTAGAGTTAAAGGTATTTGACATACTAGGAAAAGAGGTTACAACTCTGGTCAATGAGGTAAAAGGACCCGGACGTTATACGGTGTCCTTTAATTCGCAGGCCTTATCATTGCCAAGCGGTATTTATCTTTACAGATTAAGCCAGGGACAAAATTCGGCCTCTAAAAAAATGATAATAATGAAATAAAATGTAAAGAAACCGTTGGAAACTGAACTTTTTGCCGGTCTCAGATGTCTAAACGGAATGGAAATTTTAATTTTTGGCTAAAGGGCTCTGTTTATCCCGGTAGACAAATAAGTTCTTATTTGATAATATTGAATCCCGGTTACCTATCTTAGTTCAGTGAAATCTGTATTTACTCAAATTCTTTTTGGGGGAAATTTGAAAGCAAGCATTCAGATTAAGATGTTCCTGTTAATGCTGGGCATAGGAGTGATATTTTCAACGGGTATCGTTCTGTTCAGACTTTCCGAAAACGATAAGATAAAAGATCTTTTGAACGATCAGAAAAAGGAGCAGGCAAAATTATTAAATGCATCCTTTAGTATGACCGGCAAAAGCCTGGAAGCTATTACCAGGGATTATTCTCTGTGGGATGAAATGGTCCAATTTATAAAAACTCCCGATAAAAATTGGGCCGAGGAAAATATTGATCCCGGGCTTAGCACTTTTGATGCAAATTATATCTGGATATATTCCCGTGAGTTATCCCTGGTATATTCGAAAAGACGGAATATGCCCGCCTCCGAGGCCGGACCTCCTGTTAAGAATCCCAAATTTACAGAACTAATATCCAGGGAAAAATTCAGTCATTTCTTTCTGCCGGTTTCGAATGGACTGATGGAAGTCTTCGGCTCACCGGTTCAGCCTTCAAGAGATACGTTAAGGCAGCTCCCTCCGTCGGGTTATTTTTTTACCGGAAGATTACTCTCGAAGTCTTACCTGAATAAATTAGACCTGCTGACTTCTTCAAAGACAAGCCTTCTGCCCGGCACTCCGCTTTACGAAACCAGTAACAATTCAACAATCATGAATCATATTGAACTCTATACATGGGACAGGAAGCCTGCAGGCACAATAAGGTCTGAAAGGACCTTTTCAATGATCAGCAAAGTTGAGGCTTCGGCAAACGTTCAATTTATATCAATTATTATTTTTATAGCGCTGGTGATGGTCTTTTCATCAGTTTTCCTCCTTGTTACAGTCAGCAATCCCCTTAGGCAGATAGCGAGGAGCCTGCAGCTGGAAAATCCTGATTTTATTTCCAGGCTTCAGGCTAAGAAAGATGAATTCGGAAAGCTTTCTTCTTTAATAATAAAGTTTTTCAGGCAGAAAGAAGAACTTATAGATGAGATAGCTGAAAGGAGCAGAATTGAAGAAGAGCTGAGGAAAATTAAGAATAACCTGGAGGATATGGTAACAGACAGAACGCTTGAACTGGCTGATGCGAATGAAAGGCTGAAAGACGAGATAGTGAAGATTAAAAAGGTTAAAGAGGAGCTAAGAGCTGCAAAAGAAAAGGCGGAGGAATCCGACAGGCTGAAAACTGAATTCCTGGCGCAGATGTCGCATGAAATAAGAACCCCCATCAATACAATTCTTAACTACATTTCCCTGATTAAGGAAGAGGTCGAAAAGCCTTTAAGCGAGGATATGCAGTTCAGCTTCAGCGCAATTGACAGCAGTTCCCGAAGAATGATCAGGACGATTGATATGATACTCAATATGTCGGAAATCCAGACCGGGCGTTTCGAATGCAATTATCAGGAAATTGACCTGGAAAAAGATGTCATCCGCAACATAAAGAATGAATTTTCCTCCATGGCGGACGTTAAGAATCTTAAACTTAATATCAGGAATGCAGCTGAAAACGCGGTCATAAACGGTGACCTTTATACCATAAATCAGATTCTGGTGAATCTTTTACACAATGCCATCAAGTATACAAATTCGGGCGAGATAAGTCTCAGTGTTTACAGGCCTGAGACAGAAAAAATCTGCATAGATGTAAGTGATACTGGTATCGGAATGTCTGAGGATTATCAGAAAAAGCTATTTATGCCATTTTCTCAGGAAGAACAGGGCTACAGGCGGAAATTTGAGGGAAATGGCCTTGGCCTGGCACTGGTAAAAAAATACTGCGAGTTCAACAACGCTGAAATTCTGGTTAAAAGCACAAAAGGCGTTGGAAGCACCTTTACGGTAGTCTTTAATGAAGAAGAAAGTGTTGAAAAAGAGCCTGAATCGTCCGTTGCGTAAAAAGATTTTAGTGAACTTTTTTTATAAACTTAAAAACCCTGGACAGGTTATCCCGGGTTTTTTTTATTCAGGTCCCCGGGCCTTTCACACCTCCTGAAGATTAATTTTCCCTTTTTTGCTCCAGAGTGTTGACTGGCGTGGCAACTTTTTAGTAAGTTTGTATCTAACAATGTTAGAAATTATTACAGAGTTAAAATGAGCCATATCGAAAGGAGACAGAGGGAAAAGGAAGAAACCCGCTCAAAGATCCTTGATGCCGCAAGAGAAATTGCCGCAAAAGAGGGATGGCAGGCAGTAACCATACGCAGGATTGCCGATAAAGTGGAATATACCCCCCCGATTGTCTACGAGTACTTTGATAACAAGGAAGATCTCTTAAAAGGCCTGGTATATTCGGGCTTTGAAATAATCAGGAAGCAGTTTACCGAAGCCAGTCAGACAGAATCGGACCCCAAGCGCCTGATGACAAAAATCTCACTGATTTTCCTGGATTTTGCCCTTGAACATAAAGAACTCTTTCAGCTGATGTTTCACCTTGAACGCACTGCGCCAAACGAAACCATGAGATCAATAATGGAGCTGATGAAAAGCACGATGACAAAGATCTCCGGGAAAGACGAAAAAACGGTCTGGGAGCTTATTTTCGCATTCTTGTGCCTGTGCCACGGGGCCATATCCTTTAATCTGAGGTCAGATAAGGACCACCCGCATATGAAAGACTTTCACGGCCTTTATGTAAGAATGGTAGAAAGATATATTAACAGCATTTAGTTATTTCACAAAAAAAACAGGAACTGTACCAATTTAATCAATAATCTTAAGTGACAAAACATGAAAAAAACAATATCTATTATAATAGTCCTTCTGATAGTAATTCTTGCCGCTGCAAGATTAAAAGCAAACAGAGAAAAAATAGTATCACAAAAGCAGAACCTTACCACCGAGCAGGTTTCCGTAACTACAGCCAGCGTGGAAAGAAAATCTTCTTCTTTTACTTTGAACCTTACTGGCACACTTTATCCATATAAAGAAGTTGACATTGCCGCAGAGACATCGGGCAAGATCATAGCACGAAAGTTCGAGCTGGGGCAGCACTTCAACAAGGGAACTGTAATTGCAATAATCGACGACAAAATAAAGAGACTCGCATATGGAACTGCAAAGATTGAAGCTGAGAGATTGAAGAAGGATCTCACACGTACAGAAAATCTTTACAATAAAGGGGTTTCCTCGGAACAGGTCTACGACAACGCACGAATCGGCTATGAAGCTGCCAAAAACCAGATGGAACAGGCTGAAAAGCAGCTGGCCTATACACAGATATCCGCCCCTATTAGCGGAATAATTACAAAGAAAATGGTTGAAGAAGGGGCGTTTGTTAATTTGGGAACCCCAATTGCAACCATAATGGATATTTCAAAACTTAAAGTAAAAGTAAACGTATCTGAAACAAATGTTTACTACCTGCATACAGGCGACAATGTTAAAATAACAACAGACATTTATCCGGGCGCAACTTTCACGGGCAAGATTAGTTTTGTAAGCCCTCAGGGAGACAATGCACACAACTTCCCTGTTGAAATTGAAGTGGCAAACAGCCAGAAGAATCCCTTAAAGGCCGGTACATTTGTCAACATTGAGATTTCCGTTGCCCAGTCAGGAACGGGGCTCTTTATACCGCGTGAAGCCCTTCAGGGGAGCATCAAGGATGCAAAGGTATTTGTTGCATCCAACGGCAAAGCCCTCTTAAAGAGTATTACAATCGGACGCCAGAGCAATGAATCACTGGAAGTTGTTTCAGGACTTAACGAAGGCGACAAAGTTATCGTAAGCGGCCAGGTAAACCTGGCAGACAACAAATCAATTAAAATTCTTAATAATAATAATTAAAGACAGACATGACTATAACTGAATTAGCTATAAAAAGATCTACACTGGTAGTTATTGTATTTACTGCTCTTTCTTTGCTTGGTCTGCTTTGCTACTCAAAGCTTAATTATGACCTGATACCAAAGGTGGATGTACCTATAGTAGCAATAACTACAGTATATCCTGGAGCATCTGCAGGTGAGGTTGAGAACTCAGTAACCAAAAAACTTGAGGATGCCCTTTCAGCGCTCGAAAACGTAAAGAGCATGAGTTCCTCTTCGATGGAAGGATATTCGGCCATAGTTTTGGAACTCGTTCCAAATACAAATGTCGACCTTTCACTTCAGGATGCGCAGAGGAAAGTTAACGGAGTTTTATACCAGCTGCCTGAAGACGCAAAAACTCCATCTCTGCTAAAGTTTTCAACAGATGAGATTCCTGTACTTAAACTTGGCGTATACGGTAAAATTCCTGCAACAAAGCTCTACCAGCTTACTAAGGACCAGATAAAGCCGCAGCTTGCAAAGCTGAGCGGTGTTGGTATGGTAACTATTCTTGGCGGTGATGAGCGCGAAATAAGAATAAATGTGAACAGGGACAAGCTTGCCGCATACAAAATTTCCATAGCGCAGCTCTATGCCGCAGTAAGCAGTTCAAACATGCAGTTTGCAACCGGCAAGATTGAAGGCAGCAAGAGCCAGTACACTGTACGCCTCTCGGGCAAAGTTGCCTCACTTGAGCAGCTGAAGAACGTCATTGTTTACCACACGCCGGGCGGAAGTGACATAAGGCTTTCAGACGTGGCCGAAATAGTTGACGGTATTGCCGAATACACGGCACTCAACAGAATCAACGGCGAAAACTCAATCGGTATCATGATACAAAAACAGTCAGATGCCAATTCGGTTGAAGTAAGCCAGCTTGTAAAAAATGAGCTTAAGGTAATAGAGCAGCAGTATCAATCAAGCGGCGTAAGGTTCGATATTGCGTCTGACAATTCGGTCTATACGCTGGCATCTGCAGACGCCGTTATGGAGGATCTTGGCCTTGCAATTCTGCTTGTTGCAATAGTAATGTTTTTATTCCTGCATTCATTCAGAAACTCACTTATTGTGCTTGTTTCAATTCCGACTTCAATCATATCGGTATTTACAGGCATGTATATTTTCAACTTCTCGCTGAATATCATGACGCTGATGGCTCTTTCGCTTGTTATCGGTATCCTGGTTGACGACTCGATAGTTGTGCTTGAAAATATCTACAGGCACCTTGCCATGGGCAAGGACAAGAAGAAAGCCGCTTTAGACGGAAGAAATGAAATAGGGTTTACAGCAGTTGCAATTACCATGGTGGACGTTGTGGTATTCGTTCCTATGGCGCTCATCTCCGGCATGATCGGAAACATCATAAGGGAGTTCTCACTGGTTGTAGTATTCTCTACACTCATGAGCCTTTTTGTATCTTTTACCATTACTCCCCTTCTTGCCTCAAGGTTCAGCAAGATTGAAAGGCTGACACGCGGTACACTGATGGGAAAGATTGCCTTAGGGTTTGAAGATCTCTATAAAAAGCTCGTTATTCTTTACGAGAAAACACTGCGCTGGGGACTTAATCATAAGCTCGTTGTATCAGCCACGGTATTTGTTTTATTTATTGCGTCATTCCTTCTTCTTGGCTTTGGCTTTATCGGAAGTGAGTTTATGCCCGAGAGTGACCGCGGTGAGTTTTTGATCCAGCTTGAAGGTGAAGCGCAGAACAATCTGCATCAGACAAATATACTTACAGAGAAGGTGGAAAAGCTCCTGTTCTCCAAGCCTGAAGTCACAAAAGTGTTTGCCAACGTCGGCTATTCGAGCTCAGGCATGGGCGGAAGCAATGATCAGCAGAAGTCGGAACTGACTGTAACCATTATCGACAAGAAAGAAAGGAACTACTCAGTTCAGCAGTATGCAGAGAAAACGAAGCAGGAAATACTGGCCAAGATACCGGGCCTGAAAGTAACTGCTGCGGCAGCGGGTATGTTCGGCACGGCTGAGGCCCCGATACAGATCCTCTTAAGAGGCTCTGACATGAATGAAATATATAAGACAGCAGACCAGGTAATGGGTCTCATTAAGAACGTTCCCGGTGTTAACGACATCAATCTTTCTGTTGAGAAAAGCAAGCCTGAGGTTCACGTGTCACTCGACCGCGACAAGATGTCTATGCTGGGACTCTCAGTAGCAGACGTGGGAACAACTCTTCAGCTTGCATTTGCAGGCAGTACGAACCTGCAGTATTCCGAAAACGGAACTGACTACGACATAAATGTAATGATGGATAAGTTTGACAGGACAAAGATAGATGACCTGGGTTCAATCACATTTGTAAATTCTAAAGGCGAGATAATTGAGTTGAGGCAGTTTGCAAACATCTATCAGTCGCTTGGTCCGAACAAGCTGGAGCGTTACGGAAGAATGTCATCCATTAAAGTACAGAGCCAGGTATTCGGCCGCCCTGTTGGTACAGTAGGTGACGATATAAAGAAAATTGTTGCCGCCAACATACATAATAACAACGTCAGCATTGAATATATCGGGCAGCTCCAGCGCCAGAGCGAGGCTTTCAGCAGCCTGCTTTTTGCTCTTGTTGCAGCTATTCTGCTGGTTTATTTTGTAATGGTTGCACTGTACAATTCTTATCTTTATCCCTTTGTTGTACTCTTCTCTCTTCCTGTAGCAACAATAGGAGCGCTCCTTGCACTTGCACTCGCGGGACAAAATATTTCAATGTTTGTGCTCATCGGTATAATTATGCTTATGGGTCTGGTGGCCAAGAACGCAATTCTGCTCGTTGACTTTACAAACAAGCTGAAAGAGGATGGGCGGACGGTAGTAGAAGCATTAGTAGAAGCAGGAAAGGAAAGATTAAGGCCTATCCTTATGACTACTATTGCAATGGTTATCGGTATGATCCCTCTTGCAATTTCATCGGGAGCTTCCTCTGAAAGCAAGAACGGACTTGCCTGGGTAATCATCGGCGGTCTTACGAGCTCGCTTATGCTGACGCTTATTCTTGTACCTTCGGTTTACATGGTCATGGAAAACCTGAAGGTAAAATTCCAGCACAGGTTTGCAAAGAAAAAGGCTGCGGCTAAAGACGTTCAAGTGGAAGTATTGGAAGAAGTCTAGAGTTTTTTTCAGATACTGCTGATTCAGTCTATAATCCGGGAGAAAGAGGGCCTCTGATTTCTCCCGGATTTTTTTTGCTCATCCGGCCTTTTTTAAGACAAAGAACCTCAATAATACCACTCACGCCTCAGCGTAATGCATTGTCATTTTATTAAAAAATGCGTAGGTTTGTTTTTTATTTTTGAGTATGCTATTTATGCTGCTTGAGTTCTGATTTCGGTTAAATGATTGGTTTTGATAATGAAGGAATTTGTTCTTCCAGAAGACAACAGAGTAACAAAAAAAAGTAAAGAATTTAATAAAATTGCACGAGGAATGTTCTTAGCAGGACTTTCCTGTTTCATGCAGCTCTACTTATTTCAGCCCATACTTCCCGCAATAGGCAAAGAATTTTCAATCAACCCCGCTGAAAGCAGCCTTACGGTCTCGTTTTCAACCATCGGGATCGCTGCCGGACTGTTTGCAGGAGCTCTCTTTGCAGACAGAATTTCGCGCAAGAAGCTGATAGGGCTTGCACTTATATGCTCATCGGTACTGACTGTAATTTCTTCTTTTGTGCCGGTTTTCCCTGTCCTTATAACCATCAATATGCTGAAGGGGTTTTTCCTTTCAGGTTCGGCCTCGGTTGCAATGACTTATATTGCAGAAGAAATCCATCCTTCGGCTCTTGGTAAAGCTACAAGCCTTTATATTACAGGTAACGCAATCGGCGGCATGAGCGGGCGCATTGTTGCAACGCTCATTACGGGGTGGCTTTCATGGCGCTGGGCAGCAGGCATGATTGGCACAATATGTTTTATTTTCGGGATGCTTTTCGTAATTGAGGCTCCGGCCTCCAGGCATTTCAAGCCGTACAAGACTGATACTATAAAGGGCCTGAAGACCATGGGAATGCATCTGCGTAACCCTTTATTGCTTTCCATGTACATTCTTGCGGCGCTCTACCTCGGGAGCTTTGTCAGCATATATAATTACCTGGCCTTCCGCATGCAGGCATCCCCGTTCTTTCTGCCTCACGAGATACTGGCTTCACTTTATCTCATGTACATAGCCGGGACGGCAGGATCCATGTCGGCAGGAGTGTTGTCGGACAGGTTCAGTTCACAGAAAACGCTCCCGGCAATAGTTTCATTTTTACTCGTAGGACTTCTTTTGATGCTTACGCCAAGCCTAATTCTGGTTATTCTGGGACTTGGGATTTTTACGGCAAGCTTCTTCGGGGCTCACACAATAGCCAGTAAAATTGTAGCGCAATATTCTCCTGTAGGAAAGCCGGTTTCCATATCCTTATTTTTGTTGTTTTACTATGCCGGGTCAAGCCTGTTTGGGACAAGTACGGGGGTAATAATGCACCATTACGGCTGGGCGTCATTTATATTCACGCTTTGTGCAGTGAGCATTGTGAGTCTGTTCATATCCCTGTTCTTCCGCAGGTGGATTGAAAAGCCTGCTGGACGGGTACTTATCAAAGAACCCGTCCAGCAGGAAGCCTGAGGAATTGCCCGACGGGAGATGACCCCGGCGGGCTTGAATTTATTTTAGAGCAGCCTATCAGTTCCTCAAGAGACCGTAAAATATCACGTTAAACGTGCTGAACTTCTGATCGTTGCTTGCAGAAGATGGGTAATCTGTCGTCGCCTTACCTGTGCTGTAGCGGAAGTCCAGGTGGTTAAGAGCGTAGCTTATAAGGTTATTTCCGAAGAGGTTTGGACTCATTATTCTCAGGACCTTAAACAATCCAGCAGTTCTTAGGCTCCATCCATTTGAGTTAAACCTGCGGCCACCCATATCAACGTCCTCTTCAAAGCGCCCGCCATACAGGCTTATTGTTTCCAGCAAGTTCAGTTCCCAACCCTTAAGTTTTTTAGTCTGGAAATTTGTCTTACCTGCAATTACTTCTTTAAAGAAATTGATGTCACCAAATCCGGACTGATAATCCCATCCTCCCGCTTTTTTGGAGCTTACGAGAACGTCATTTGCCTCAATGGTCCATTTAGCCGTTAAAGGCATAATTGAGACGTCTCCGGCCTCATACTTAAATCCCGCCAGGAGGCCAATTCCAGTACGGGCCATTCTTGGCAGAGGGTCGGCCTGATCCTTTGAGATATAGAAGAGAGAATTCTGTCCCAGGTTGCTGTTTGAAAAGCCAAAGGTGAGGTCAAAAACAGGAGATATATTTTGATATATTTTAAACGGGCGGTTCATGGTTTTTTCAAGTATCGGGAAGACGGGAGCCTGAATGAAAACACCCCAGTCGTATAGATCAGCGGTTGCAGAAGCCTCTTTCAGCTCCCCATTAATTTTAATTTTTCCCCCGAGTTTAGAAAAAACATGCTTGTAGGTAAATCCCAGGGAGGCTTTTATATAGTAATTGATTGCAGCGCTAAGCGTAAAGTTGTCGGTCTTATCATAAGATCCACTGCTTCCAAGACCATCATCACCATACAAAAAGTTGCCAAAATTCATTTTCATATTTGAATAGCCAAATCCAATGCTGACAGGGGGAATCTCTTTGAGGTATCTTTCCAGGTCTATTCCCCCGTTAATAGCAAAGCTCGTCAATTTCAACCCCATGCGATAGCTTGGGAGCCAGTCGATGGAATTATAACCAACTGAGAGGTTATTATTAAAACTCTGCATTCCAAGCTGTGCAGGATTATAAAAAGGAATCATCGGGTCGCTGGAGGGAAGAGCAACAGAAGCGTAGCCCATTCCATACATTTCGGCGCTTGTCGGCATCAGAAGAAATGGTAATGTTGTTTGCCCGCCCTGGGCGAGCAAGGGCCCTGAAACTGCTGAAATAAAAAGAAAAGTTATGAGAGAGATGCGAAATTTCATTTGGGACCTCTATATAATTGAATGTTATCTCAAAAGTCACAACGAAAATTAAGACATCGGGCATTAAGAAACAAAAGCATTGTTGATCTCTATCACTTCAGGGATCCCTGGCATCAGTTCCTGTCACGCAATAGTTGCTTCGTTCTTTCCGGAGTATCCATTTATTACTCCGGGAGTCTTTTCAAAGTCGGCTGCCAGTTGTTATATTACAGTTATTGTTTACAAAATTGAGGCAGGTAATGAAAGTTCTCAAATCAACTTTGGCATCAATTACTTTAATTTTGTTCGCTCTTTTTTCAACATACTATGCAAAGGATAAACCGATGGATACTATTGCCGAAAAATATGTTAAGCTGGTATTAAACGTAGGACAATATGATGACGGCTATGTGGATGCATATTACGGCCCTGAAAAGTGGAAGCCTGCTGAATTAAGCGGGGATGAGAAAAAGAATTTCCCGTATGAAAAGCTCCGCGCTGAGGCTGAAGGGCTCTTAAGCGGTCTGAATAAAATCCCGGCGAAAGCTTTAAGCGAAATTGAAAAATTGCGCCAGAAGTTTTTGAAAGATCAGATCTCGGCCGTCAGGGCCAGGATTGAAATACTGAACGGTAAAAAGATGACGTTTGATGAGGAGTCGAAGGCTCTTTACGATGCCGTGGCCCCCGTGCATGGGAAGGAATACTTTGAAAACCAGTTAAAGGAAATTAACAGGTTGTTGCCCGGGGATGGCAGCCTTTCGGATAGGTATGAAAATTTCAGGAAAGATTTAATAATACCAAAAGACAAACTGGATGCCGTTTTTTCAGCAGCGATACAGGAGTGCCGGAGAAGAACGCTTGAACACATAAAGCTCCCCAAAGGGGAAAACTTTAAGGTCGAATATGTAACGGATAAGCCTTGGGGCGCCTACAACTGGTATAAGGGAAATGCATTCAGCCTTATCCAGGTAAACACAGAGCTCCCGACTTATATTGACGCGCCACTTGGCCTGGCCTCTCACGAGGGCTACCCGGGGCATCATGTTTATAACGCCCTCTTAGAGCAGGATCTTTCAAAGGGCAAAGGCTGGGTTGAGTTTACAGTTTACCCTCTTTACAGCCCTCAGTCGCTCATAGCCGAAGGAAGCGCGAATTTCGGCGTCGATATGATTTTCCCCGGGAACGAGAGGCTTGAGTTTGAGAAGAATGTCCTCTACCCTCTTGCCGGGCTTGACACCTCGAAAGCAGAACAGTATTACAAGTTAAGGGCTTTAATCAATAATCTTCAGTATGCCATGACTGAAGCTGCACGCAATTACCTGGACGGGAAATTTACAAAGGAAGAAACAATCAATTGGCTAATGAAGTATAACATGCAGTCACGCGAACGCGCTGAAAGGTCGCTCAGGTTTATTGAGCAATACAGAAGCTATGTAATAAATTACACGCTGGGGCAGGATATGATCAGAGATTATGTGGAAAAGAATACCGGCACTGAGGATAATCAGGATAAGCGCTGGAAGATCTTCACAAAGATATTGTCCACCCCGCAGACTCCCTCGGGACTGATGTAGCTTTTTGAATTCTTTTAATTCAACAAATAACAAATAATTATTATCCGGTTATAAGAAATTATGAAACATCTGAATATTTTTTTATCGGCAGCACTCATCTTTTTCACATGCAGTACACTTAATGCGCAAAGTATTGAAAAGGAAATAGAAAAGATTGCAAATGATGCTCAGGGGCGCGTGGGCGCGGGCCTGATGCTAGCAGAAACAGGAGAGGCCTCATGGCTGAATGCCGAAGGGAATTTCCCGATGCAGAGCGTTTATAAACTGCCTATTGCAATGGCAGCGCTTTCAAAAGTTGACAAAGGCTTTTTCGGCCTGGACAGCATGATACTCGTAAAAAAAAGCGACTTCATCAGTAAAAAACAGTATAGCCCGATAAGGGACAAGAACCCAAAGGGAAACTTCCACATGAAAGTCCTTGACCTGATCCGTTATGCCGTTTCAGAAAGCGACGGAACTGCAAGTGATGTGCTCATGAGGCTCTGCGGCGGGCCCGGGGAGATAATGAAGTATCTTGCAGGCCTGGGAATTAAAGACATCTATGTAAAAAATACTGAAAAGCAGATGGGGCTGGATTACTCCGTCCAATACAAAAACACCTCTACACCGCGTGAGGCAGTCCGGCTGCTTTATTTAATTTATAAAGGCGGATTATTTAAGAAAGAGACTGAAAAACTCCTTTCAGATGACATGACTAACCTTTTAACCAGTTCCAGAAGGATCAAGGGCTTACTTCCCAAAGACACAAAAGTGGCACACAAGACCGGAACCTCAGGCACAGAAAAAGGAATTGCCGCAGCTACCAATGACATTGGAATTGTAACTCTGCCTGACGGAAGACACCTCCTCGTGGCGGTTTTTGTCTCAGATTCAAAGGCTCCGGAGGCCGTGCGGGAAGGAGTAATAGCCAGGATCGCAAAGACGGGCTGGGACAAATACGTAAAATAAAGCTCACTTTTCAGGGTTAATATCCTTAGGAAGATGGATACCTCATTATCCATCTTCCATAAAACCTAAGGCCTGCCTGCCGGGACGTGCCTGTTAGATCACACCGCGTTTGCTTCTTATTTTTCAGCAGCTTATCTTAAAGTTAATGCAGCTCCCACAAAATGAATAAATCCAATGGTAAAAATTAACTTCAATAAGGTTGTAATTATTATCATGAGCAGTCTTTGCCTTGGGATAACGTACAATTATTTCTCACAGGGAGGAGTGCCGTTATTCGGCTTCAGCATTAAGAATTACATATCCGGTGAACTGCTAAAAAGTGAAAGCGTGAACTTACAAGTCTCTAGTGAACCAAAACACATCTCGCTAAAAGAAGCCCTCAGGCTCCACGAAGCAAATGTTATTTTTATTGATGCCCGTGACGCTGAAGATTTCCTGAGCGGGCACATTGAAAACGCTATAAATGTTCCTTATAACAAACTGGCTGAATATCAAAAGGTGCTTAGCCGTATTCCCAAAGATGAGCCGCTGGTTTCATACTGCGGGGGAACGGACTGCGAACTGAGCATTCTGCTTGGTAACAAGCTGGCACTAATGGGCTACAATAAAGTTTTTATTTTTTTCGGCGGCTGGAATTCCTGGGCTGAAGCCGAATATCCCATTTCAAAATAGATGGAACTGAAAAATATTTTAAAGAATGAATATCTTCTGCTCTTTGCAAGAGTGGCGCTTGGAGTAGTATTTGTAATTGCGGGAATGGAGAAGATTTCCGGGCCTAATGCCTTTGCAAAGGCTATTTATGATTATAGAATTTTCCCCGAAGTGCTCGTTAATTTTCTTGCCGTAGTAATCCCCTGGATTGAGGTAGTCTCGGGACTTCTTTTGGTATTCGGGATACTGGCAAGGGAAAATGCCGCAATTATAAGCTTCTTATTAGTAATGTTTAGCATGCTCGTAGTCATCAGCATTTCCCGCGGTCTTAATATTGAATGCGGATGCTTCGGAACAGCTTCTGGAAGCAGGGTCGGGTGGCAGAAAATTCTGGAGAATTCGGGTCTTTTATTGCTTGGCTTTTACACAATGTATTCAGAAAACAGGTCATTAAAGCTGGAGGGATAAAATGTTAAAAAGATACTTTTTTATGATTCTTTTTATTTCAGGCTTTACGTTTGCACAGCAGTTTCCCCAGATCTCAATTACACCATCGAGCTATGACATGGGAGATATAAAAGCAGGGGAAAAGGTGACTAAAATCTATACAATAAAGAATGTGGGAGGCGAAATTCTGGATATAAAGGAAGTCAGGGCCTCATGCGGCTGCACAGCTGCAAAACCGGGAAAAAATAAATTAGGGCCCGGAGAATTCACGGGGCTGGAGGTAACCTTTAATTCAGAGGGAAGAGAGGGCAAGCAGAATAAAACCGTGTATATCGAAACAAATGATCCCTCGCACGCTACAGCCAAGGTTACATTTACAGCAAATGTTTTAACTGGCGGTATAGCGAATACTAATGTTATTTCGAACGCCGGCATTGGGAGCAACAAGTCAGTCTTAAAAACGCCGAAGCTTTCATTTACGGAAAAAGTGCACGATTTGGGAAAATTAAAGGAAGGCAAGGTTGCACAGTACACTTTTAATTTTACAAATACAGGCGGTTCACCTCTTGACATAGGATTTGTTGTAACAACCGGCCCGGGCATTGCAACACGCCTGAGCGGCAGAAAAATTGAACCGGGGAAAAAGGGATACTTAAAGGTTGACATTGACACTTCAAACCTGAAGGGCAAAATAGCCAGGAACATAAAAGTTTCGAGCAATGATCCCACTGAACCCACACAGACACTGATTCTTACGGCAGATATATTAAAATGAGTCCTATCATAAAAAAAAGCCCGGGGATAATCTTCCCCGGGCTTAAATTAAAAATATAATGTAATTTTATTGTTGTTCAGGAGTTTCAGTGTCTGGCTTATAAGCTGATCTAAGCGAATCCAGAGAAAGTTTCAGCTCATTATTTTCCTTAATAACGCCGCTCATCATTCTTTTCTGTGAGAGTCTTGCAACTGTCATCGGTGAGACCTTAGCTTCACCCTGTGTAACGGTTGTTAAAAAGACGCCGTCCTTATAGAGATTATAGACGTAGAAATTTGGGACGAGGCTGTTAAAAAGTGCCGTCCTGCTGACAATGGATTTAATCTGCTTGTCGTCAAGCTTCATTTCGTCCTTCAGGTAGCGCTGAACTATTGTGCGGTGTGTTTCGCCTTTCTGTACTTTTATAGGGTTTGACAGTGAACTTTCAATTCTGGCCATTTCCTTACGCATTTCCTGGACGTCGTCCTTCATCAGTTTAATTTTCTGAAGTTCCGGATCATTCCCTATGCCCTTGCGTTCAGCATAAAGGACAACCTGGAAAGCCTGGTCAACCACCGCATCTTCGTAGGATGAAGCGGGTTTCGACTGCTTTTGAACTTCATACTGCACATTAAATTCGGGGTGATGGTCAGAGAAGTTTTTCACTTCTTTGGACAGATCACTGAGCAGGTCGTCTGTATTCCTGTGCATTTTATCGAGAAGCAGGAAGTCCATTATCTGTGAGGCATCTTTCTGCTCAACTAGTTTCACGGCTAAATATCCGTCAAATGCAAAAAAGAGTACGAGCAATAAAGCCGGTACAACTAAAATCCCCTTTTTTGCAGCCTTAAAGCGGGCCTTAAAGGTTTCTCCTTCTGTTTTCTGGAGTCTGGATCCGAACAGATATAACGCTACAATAACAACTACTAACTGGATGATTGCAAGCAAAGATCCATAAAGGTAACCGATCATTTTAGTTCTCCTAAAAATTTTATCTAATCATGCAATTGATTTAACTTTTTTTATCCCCCATAACCTGAATTTCTCAAAGAAACCGGAATTCTGTGAAGCCGAGCTTTATTATTCCAGCTCAAAACTCAACAATTAAGAAATTCACGTGTAAAACTTACTGATTTAACTTTTTACAAGCAATTTTAGGCTGAATTTTGGGACATAATAAAGTTGGCAGCATAAAGGTTCACAATCCTTGTTGGAGATAGCTATTTAAGCGAAATCCGGCCTGTTTTTCCGTCGCTGAAAATGTATACTTTGTTTTTGCCGTCTGAACTGACTGCAGAGATTTCAAAGAAATCTGAAGTTGTTTCAATTACAGGAGGCCACTTGTAACCCGGAATATCTATATCCCCGGTCTTAAGATCCCCTAAACTGTTTGTGTATCTGCCATGCTCCAGGAAGAAAACCTTTTCCTTGTAGAATATTTTCCTTAGGACCCATTTGGCATATTCTTCGGGCTTTTGCACGAAACTTTCACTGTTTCCTGCAATTTTGTCTGAGAACTGGACATAGCCATACATCTCCGGATAATGATAATCTATAAGCCCGATTGGCGACCACGCCCAGTAGCTGGTCTCATCATCATTTCTTTTGTACCTGCCGCCGGAAGATGTTACTCCCCACTCAACCCTTGTAAAGTCAACTCTCCACTGCTCACCGTTTTGGGGAAGCCCCTTGTGTCCTGAAGACTGCAAGAGGACTTTCAGCGGGAAAGCAATTTCAACCGTCCAGCTTTGGTCCTTATCCGCAGGGTTATTTAATGTCCCCTGAATTCCAACTGCTGTTTTAATTCCCCTGATATCCCATGTGCTTATGGGAAAGCCCCCTGTGCGGTAGGGTTTTGTCATAAGGAGGTCCCAGAATGTGTTAAGGGCATTAATCTCGAACTCATAATAGTTCTGTGTATCTCCGTCGGGATCTATAAATATTTCAAAATTATTATCGTTATAAATTGTGGTATCCCTCTTGGTGAGTGTAGCCCAGAGGTCGGGTTCTTCCAGTTCGGCAGCTACGTATAGGAAGTTGTCATCCCACAGCATTTTAGCCCTGGTCCTAAATTTCGGAGCGGGCTTTTCGCCCCCTTCAACGTCAACAAAGGCTTCAGTCCAAGGTGCTTTCTGCCAGCTTTGTTCATCCAGATTTCCGTCAATATTCATTTTAACGTCCGTCCTGAAGCAGACGTAGTGCCTGGGTGAAAAAGGTATTTCAGGCTCAGCTATTTTCTGTGAATATAAAACGTTATAAGAAAAAGCATAAAAAATGGCGCACAGGAAGATATATTTAAGGAATGTTTTCGTCATCAGCATTGAAAAAAAATCCGCTATAAAAGAATAAATTATGAGAGTTGAAATTTATAAAATAAAACGCGATTTCTCCAAGGTTATTTAAAATGAAAACAGGCTTCAAATAGCATTTTAGCCCTGTGTAAAATTTTATGCCCTAAAAAACAGCTATTTAATGCAAGTCCCGGGCTTCTTCATTTTTCAGGTAGCCCGCACACTGCAAGGCATCCTGTTTTGCTGCTTTTTTGCACGGGAATCAGTCATTTCCTCATATTTCCTGTCACTATAAATTCCGGTGGATTTAATACTTTAAGAACATGAGAATTTATTAATCGGGCGAAAACCTTGCTAATAATTATTTAATGCCATATTTTTACTTGGCCAATTTAGAGCCACATTATTACATCAAGTTTTCCTCTAAAAATTCAACAGGACGGATATCGATATGGGCGTCATTATTGTTACGTTGAGTATTGTACTTATAATATTTTTATATTTTTATAACAATCCTCTAAAGCACGGCAAGTGGTTTTTAATCCGCAGGTTTATTAACTGGTTTCCTCTCGGCATGTCGTATGCATTTCTTTACATGGGGCGTTACAACCTGAATGTTTCAAAGAATGCACTTGGAAGTCTGATGTCGAAAGAGGATTTCGGAATAATTTTCGGAGCCGGAACAATCGTCTATGCCTGTTCTTTTCTCATTAACGGCCCTCTGGTAGACAAGATAGGCGGTAAGAAAGGAATAATCATTTCCTCGGTAGGCGCTTCAATTGCAAATATTTTACTCGGTGTTATAACCTACCTTGTATTAACCGGGCGTTACACGGGCAATCTCGTAGTAGTCTTTTCGGTCCTCTATGCATTAAACATGTATTTCCAGAGCTACGGGGCTGTTTCCATTATAAAGGTTAAAGCTTACTGGTTCCACGTAAGAGAGCGCGGGGTATTCGGCGCAATTTTCGGTTCTTTAATTTCCATAGGAGTTTATTTCGCATTCGACTGGGGGCAGGCAATTGTTGACATGGTAAAAGTAACCCCGGGAGGCCCGTCGAACTGGTTAAGCTCACTGCTTCAGGGCATTTTTGCACTTAAGACCGGCTCGGTTGATGCAGTATGGGCCGTATTTTTTGTCCCTGCCATTATAATGCTCTTCTGGGCAGTAATGGACTGGTTTTTAATTAAGGACACGCCCGAAGAAGCCGGTTTTCCTGAATTTGATACACATGACGCCTCATCAGGCAAGATGGACGTTGAATATTCCACCAAAGACCTGCTCAAAATGGTTTTCGGAAGCTCGCTCATGCTGACATTCGCCTTTATTGAGCTGACCTCTGGTGCTCTGAGAAACGGCATTATGCAATGGTACACAATCTTTGCAAAGGAAGTTCATCAGCCCGGCGGCGAATTCTTCATGGATAACTGGGGACTTCTGCTCTGCATTTTCGGTATCATTGGCGGTTTCCTTGGCGGCCTCATTTCAGATAATTTCTTCCAGTCAAGAAGAACTCCCCCGGTTGTATTCTTATCGGGCGCCATGTTTGTACTTGCAGGTGTAATGGCTATATTTTTAACCTCCTCCCCCGTAATTGTAGGAATTTCAGCAGTACTGATAGTAACGGCGGTTACAGGGTGCCACTCACTGATGTCGGGAACGGCTGCAGCTGACTTTGGCGGCAGGAAGGCCACAGCAACATGCTCGGGCATTGTTGACGGCTTTGTATATCTGGGCTCCGGCATTCAGTCAATAGGACTTGGTTATTTAACAACACAAAGCTGGCACTGGTGGCCGATATTCCTGATGCCATTTGCCTTAATCGGAATGTTTCTGGCCATAAGAGGCTGGAAGGAACTTCCGGAGGCCACAAAGAGATATATTGCCGAAGTTGAAAACAAGGCCAAGGCTAAGGAAGAGCTGGTAGAAGAGGAAGTTTAATTTCCCAAATAAAGAAACCTTTTGAAGCCCCAAAACGGCATTGCCGTTTTGGGGCTTTTGTTTTTCTTAGTTAAGGCAGTTCAAGCCTGAGATTACTTTACCAGCATCATTTTCTTTGTGGAAACAAGGCTCTTTTGGCTGCTTAAGGATTTAGCTGATATGCGCAGGATATACATGCCTGAGGCAAACGTGCCGCGCCCATCCTGCGAGTTCCATACGGCCTGGTGTCTGCCTGCGGGGAAGTCCTTGTCAACAAGCCTTAGGACTTCCCTTCCCAGAATATTATAAATCACTATACTAACCCTGCTTTCCTCAGGCAGGTCGAACTGTATATTTGTGCTCGGGTTAAACGGGTTGGGATAATTCTGGTAGAGGGCATATTCTTTAGGAACTATTTCCTCTTCCTCTACACTCACAGGATTATCTATGCTCAGTACCCTTATAGTTCCGCCGCCTTTGGGGGCTTTGAGCGCTTGTGAGACTGTCTTTGTCCCGTCCCAGTTGCTTGAAAACAGGAGCACCGAACCAGGCTCCTGAAGTGTAATGGCAATGGCATCGTTTTGATTATCTTTTTCATCATCATATATCTCGAGGTTAAGCGTAAGCCCCCCGCCTAAAAAGACCGGTTTTGAAGGGTCGGTAATATCCCTGAGTTCTGCCCTGGTGGTGAAGCTTGCAGCTTTACCCGGCAAATTCTGAATCAGGTATGCAGAAAGTGTACTAATGGCGTTTGCCGTAATCTGATAGATTTTATTGTCTTCGGCGTGGACTATTATATTTACCTGGCCCTGGACATCCTTGCCGGTTTTGCTGTACTTCATTGAAAATCCGAAACTGGCTTTGCTTCCTGCCTTGCAGCGGTACTTGCCTGATGGTGAATTTGGGATGATAAATCCGCCGCCTGAGATATTTTCTGTAGAGGGGATGCAGACAGAAACAAGAGCCGGATCACTTAATGCGTGATAGTAGCCGTATATGCGGGTATATACGCTGAATGTTGTGCCGCAGTTATTTATTTCCGACTCGCCCAGTTTCCGGTTAAAAGGCTGCGCAGTTACAATTCCGAGGGTTTCATCTGAAGAATTAAGTAAAGACACGGGAAGGTTAGTTCCGCGGACGATCCCCTGATCGTATAATTCCCCTGCTGGTACCTCTCTAAACTCAGCCTTGGCATTTGAAATATTTCCGCGGGAAGCATCCGGGTAATCTGCAACAGTTGAGGAAAAAGTAAGCTGCGAGGTGTAAGCCGATAAAGCTGCAGCCGAAAAGTATCTCAGGCCTGAATATTCAGCCAGAGCATCTTCGGGCTTAACTACAAGCGGGCCCCATGGAGATATATTGCATGAGACCTCGAAGTTTGCCTGATCCGATGGGGTAAATACTGCCAGTATCTTATAGGTATCAGGAGCAAGCGTACAGATAAATGTAAAACTAAAGTTCAGCCTGCCACTGACAACGCTGTAGGATGTTACAACACCCAAAGAAACTGCTGTTTGACTGCCCGCCTGGTACTTGAACTCAATCCTTCCGCCGGATGCATTAAGTACGTCCTGTGCCGCCGAAATAGCAACAGCAGTAAGGCTAACCTGATCGGAGTACTGCACTTCAACGGGCAAAACTGCAACAGCAGTTGCGGCCTTTTTTACTTCAAGGTCCCCCTTGCTGCTACTTCCTTTGAAAGGACTCGATTCCGCAAAGCTTGCACCGATGTAGCCTGGATAACTGCCCGCAGGAATACCCGTTAAACCGACATCAGTCTTAACTGCAATACCATTGGCATCTGTTACTGCGGTACCAACTGTTTTATTATTAAGTGAAAACTCAACTACTTTTCCGCTTAAAGGAGCGCCCTGTGAAGTAAGTGTTGCAGTAAGAGTAACTTTGCCGCCATATGTACCTGCAACATTTGTAACAACGAGGGCAGTTGAGGCTGCTTTTACATTGAGGGCGGCCTTGCCGCTTGAGCCCGAATAGTTCCCGCCCGAAGGAGAGAAGAATGCCTCAACTGTATGAGAACCAGGAGTGGTATTGCCCAGATAGTAGTTTTTGACCGCTTTGCCATCCGCACCGGTTGTTCCGTTTCCAACCTCAGCGCCATCAACCCTGAAGACAATTGTTTTGTTCTCAACACCATTTCCGGTAACAGCAGAGGTAAGCCTGGCAGTTAAAGTAACTGTACTTCCAAAGTCCGCATCCATATCACTGATGCTGATGGTTGTTGCTGCCGGAGTAACTTCCAGAGGGCCATAACCGGTACTGGGAGCGTAACTATTGTCTACAGGCGAAAAGCTTACCTGGATATAGTTATCATGCAATCCTGCATCAATTCCCGCTATACTGACCCCGCTCAGTACAGCCAGGCCTCCTTCATCAGTATATGCATCGTTTATATCCATGCCGTTAAGCTTGAAGTGAAGCTTCATGCTGTTTAACGGGATACCTGATGAGCTGGTCAGCTTTGCCGCGAGGTTAACTTTGCCTCCGTAGGATCCTTTGGCCTTGGTAACCTGAATAGCTGTTGGAGTCTGTGTTATTGTAAGTGTGCCGGAGCCCTGGACCGGCATATAGTTATTGGTTCCGTCAAAGACTGCAGCAATTGCGCCTGGATGCGGGCCTGCACTCAAATTGCCCGGCAAGGTAATGCCGTAGATAGTTGCCACACCGAGGTCATTAGTTTTAGCCTCCCCGACAGGATTATTATTTAATTCAAATCTTACTGTCAATCCTTGCAGTTTGGAGCCTCCTGATGTCAGTGCAGCCGATAGATCAACCTTCCCGCCCGGTGTGCCGGTCACACTTGCAACTGCTATTGCAGTAGAAGCTTTCCCGACCGTAAGGCTTCCGGAAGCTGAGCTGTAGCTGTAACCACCTGTTCCGGCAAATTCCGCCAGAATTACACCGGAATGCGTACCGACGTCAAAGCCTGAAATACTTACCTCAGCAACTTTTGCAATGCCGCTATTATTAGTTTCTGCCGAATATGTTTTATTGTTGAATGTAAACTTAATTGTCTTTCCCTGAAGGCCCGCTCCTGCAGAGGACAAGACGGCTTCCAGCGTAACAGTACCTCCGTAGGAGCCGGTAAGATCCGTTACAGCAAGGCTTGTTACAGAACCTTTTACAGTCAGCTTCCCTTTTGCCGTACTTCCTGTATAGTTCCCGCCTGAGGGGGAGAAAGAGGCTGTAATATCATGCGTGCCTGCGCTGGTTGCGCCAAGATCAACGCTCACGGCTGCAATCCCGCTGCCATTTGTAACGGCAGTTATCTGAGGACCGCCCTGGATAATAAAACTTACGGACTTATCTGCAATGCCCGACTGCGTTACAGTTGAGGTAAGTACAGATGAAAGTGTAACTTTACCTCCATAATCAGCCTCAGCATCTGCAGCACTCAGGTTAGTTGAAGCCTGGGCAACTATAAGGCTGTTTGAAGCAGAGCTTGCGGAATAAGTATCCGATCCCGCATATACAGCCTTTACGCCTGAAGGATACGTTCCGGCGTCTATAGAGCCCAAAGGAGCAGTATAGCTTGCAACGCCGTCACTGCCTGTTGTATTCTCTCCTACCAGCGCTTCTTTCAAATAAAATCTGATTGTCTGTCCTGAGAGGTTTGAATTTCCCGATTTAAGCGCAGCGCTCAGTTTTGTGCTGCCGCCATATGTACCGGATGCGCTTGAAACGGTCAGGCTGCTCGTGGCCTTATTAATTTTCAGATCACCCGAACCAGAGCTCGCCATGTACTGGCTGTTTCCGGAGAAACTGGCCCTGATGGCCCCTTTATGAAGGCCCGGGCCGAGATTACCGGGCACAGCAACGCCGGAGAGGCTGGCGATGCCGTTTTCATCCGTAATTTTAGTGCCTGCAGAGGGACCATCATTAAATGAAAAGCTGATTGCCGCCCCCGGTATTCCAAGGCTTGAGGCACTTGAGGTAAGCTTAGCCGTAAGGGTAACCGTGCCTCCTCCGTCAGCCTCCACATTGGAAACACTGAGGGTTGTTGCTGTTTGTGTTTGAGTAACAGTAAGCAAAGCTACGTTCTGGCTTGGGGCATAGTTTGCACTCCCACCAAAGCTCACTGTAATATTATGCTTTCCGGGACTGGTAGCGCCGAGATTAACGCTCCTTACTGCCACTCCGTCTGAATTGGTCTTAGCAGGCTCCACTGCGGGACCGCCATCAATTACAAAACTAACTGTTTCGTTGGCAATGCCGTTGCCGGTAACAGATGACGTGAGTTTAGCCGTAAGAGTAATTGTGTTTCCAAATTCAGCTTCGACATTATTGATACTAATGCCTGTTGCAGCAGGGGCAACCTCCAGCGGCCCTTTGCCCGAGCTTGGAGCATATTCACCACTTGCGGGTGAAAAACTGGCCTCGATATAATTTTCATGCATGCCTGCCTCAATTCCGGCTATACTGACTCCATGCAGATGGGCTACTCCGCCGGCATTTGTTACTGTATCGCCTATATCTGCTCCATTAAGTTTAAAATGGAGTTTCATGCCGCTTAGGCCTGTACCGGAGGAATTGGTAAGCTTAGCTGTAAGTGTAGTTTTGCCTCCAAAGGATCCTGCCGATTTTTCAACCAGAATATTAGTCGCTGCTGGAGTCTGTTGTTTTACTGTGATTACCGCCGAGGCCAGGCTTGGGCCATAGCTGCTGTTTCCTGCAAAGCTTGCGGTAAAGTTATGTGTGCCCGGACTGGTATTCCCGAGGTTAACGCTTTTAGATGCCTCCCCGCTTTCATTCGTAGCAGCCGGTTCTATCTGAGGCCCCCCTTCAATTGCAAAATTTATTATGGCGCCTTTAATTCCAAGTCCGGTTGTTTTTGAGGTAAGTTTAGCCGAAAGCATAATTGTGCTTCCATAGTCAGCTTCAAAACCCGAAATGCTGATTTCTGTAGTTTCCTGGCTTACAATGAGCTCATTAGAAGCTGATGACGGCTTGTAGTTTGTGTTTCCTGCAAAACCGGCACTGACAGCGTGTGTTCCCGGACCAATACCAAGAGTGCCCAGGTTAACGCCGCTGAGAGTCGCCGTTCCCTCGTCGTTGGTTATGGCAGTACCTGCCGAAATACTTCCATCGATTGTAAATATAATTGCCGCATTTTTTACGACATTACCATTTGCTGTAAGCCTGGCTGTAAGACTGATTATGCTTCCAGAGGACGTTTCCACCTTTTCGACTGTGGTGCTTGTAGCAGCCTGGTTAATTGTAAGTGTTCCGGCAGCTGAAGTGGTGTCGAAGCCCTGTTCAGCAAAGACTGCCTTGATATTATATTGTCCGGCATCAAGGGGCTGAGTTAAAGTAAGACTTGCGCTGCCATCATTTTGTGTCACCGCAGATCCGGCCGGGTTATAGTTTACTGAAAAGAAGACCGTTTTGCCTGTAAGCGGAGTGCCTGAAAAAGTCAGTACAGCCTTCAGTTCTATACCCTCCCCATAGTTAACCACCGGGCTGTTGAGGCTTAAGATTGCCTGCACGGGTTTGACAGTCAGATCTGCCTGAGCAGGAATTGAAGATTTATAAAAAAAGTTCTCCTGGAAGCCTGCCCCGATATAGCCTGCATGCACTCCGGATTCAACTCCGCTTATAGATACACTTAGCTTTGCCAGGCCTGAGGTGTCGGTAATTGCCGTTCCTGCCAATTGCCCTCCCAAGGTAAAAGTAACCGTCTGGCTGTCAGCCGGGGCGTTTAAAGAGTCGGTAAGCGTGGCAGTAAGCTCAACAGTCCCATTGTAAAAGGCCGAAGCCGGAAGAAGGCTTAACTTTGTGCCCGGGCGTACATAGATAAAGCTGTCGGGAGATACTTTTGCCACATTCGTCTTTTCACTAAGATCTGTTACTGTTACCTGCAGAGTATCCGGAGTTAAATCACTTAAAGGATGGCGCGGTGATTTGACGCTCAGGGTCTGGTTATCTAAGCGCGTCACATTAGCGCCGGGAATTCCGCCAAAGCGGACCTCAAAGGTTGTATTCGGCAGGAACTTCTTCCCGTATATGGTTACAATAGTGCCTCCCCAGGCCGGACCTTTTTTGGGAGCAATACTATCGACTTCAAATTCCGGAGGTGAACTCCTTGCCCGGTAGACGGAGGAAGTGTATGCAAATGCTGCTGAAGAAATTAGTTCCGTCAGCAGGAATGCAGAAAAAATGAGTCTTCGTAGCGCTTTTTTCATAGGCCCTCCAAAGATTATATTTTTATTCACATCTTAGAAATTTCTAAAAGGGTAAAGAACGTTTAGCACTGGCGGTATAATTTTAAGAAAGGCAGTGTCAGAGGAAAATCAGCTAAAACAGAGACATTTCCCTTAATTATATTCTTATTGCGACATAATTAATTAAAAAATACGGGGGTCAAATTCAGTACACTTATTTGCCCTATCTGTCCTCTTAAGAAGCGGCAATAAAATAGAGGGGGAAGGGGTAAAGCTGTCAGCCAGATTGTTAAAAGGGTGCGGGTAATTCTGAAGTAATGAAAAACCTTTTGACGTATCCTTAACTGCCGTACTATCTTCTCTCAGGCTTTTCATCAATAATGACTTTTCTTTCAGCACTTCAATTGTGGAAGAATCCGTGTCATATACAGAATTAAGGCCCTGCTCTTCCATTGGAGGATCGCATACGAAAGGATCTCCCTCATGCCAAATGAAGTCGCTGTTTGGCGAGCGGCCTTCGCCTCCCCACCCCCAGAAATTTGAACCTGCCAAGGGAGATCCCTCTTTGGCGCTGCGGTAGACGAGGTCAAGGAGCTCCGAATAGTATTTATCCCGTGCTGTTGTTTCGCTTCCGGCAGTAAAGAGTTCATTATCCCTTGGGAGTCCGAATTCCTCCATTACCAGGGGTTTATTTAGGCTGCGTGCAAGCCTTATATGCTCCTGTATATATTCAGTTGCCTTTGCCAGGGCGTTCTTATAGGTTTCGTTATAACGTTTTGAATCGAACCACTTCCAGTTCTTGGCCCACACGTGAATGGTCACATAGTCGATAAATTTACTTTTGTGTGCCCTTAGATAAATATTCTCGGATTCCAAAGAGCCCATTATTCCTTCGCTTCCGGTAGTAATGAGATGGTTCTGATCAAGTGAGTGGATAAACTTTGCAGTGGAGTCGATCCATTCATAGTAATAGCTTATGTACCGGCTGCCTGTGCCGGGGCGGGGTTCATTCGCAAGTTCCCAGGCCATAATGGAAGGGTCCTCATAATAATAAAGCCCCGTATATATGTTTTTACGGTTGATGAGGCTGCTTAAATAATTCCTGAAGTTTTGGTTGGCCTCATTGCTCCTATAGAACATGGCTGCATAGTTCATAAAATCGCCAAAGTCATCCACAGCGGGGTCCAGCGCTCTTCCGCCCCCGTTCCAGGAATAGTACTGCGCCATACCGCCTGACCATTCCCAGTAATTAGTCAGAATGACAACGGCATGCATATCCCTTTTTTTCATTTCCGACAAAAGAAAGTCGAGTCCTGAAAGTAAAGTAGAATCATAGACTCCGGGGAAGATCTGTATGGCAGGTTTAATGGAGTTTTTTATGTCTGACTTTTCAGAGCCGGCAAGTATCCTGAGGTTATCTACTCCGGCAGCCTTCAGGCGGTCAAGCTCTCTTACAAGTCTTTCCCTGTTTTCTTTTGGTTCAGGAATACCCAGGTAATACCCGTACCAGAAGTTTGTTCCGAGATAATAATAAGGCTTTTCATTAAGAATGAAATGGCTGTCCTTTACATGAATAAACTGCGGGCGGAGGCTAAGGAAAGGAATAACTAAAAGAAAGCTTATGAATAACAGAATTTTGCTGATTTTTGAACTCAAAATATCCTCGTAAAGTAGCTATTTATTAATTTTACTCACCCGGCACACGGGCACGCCTCTCATTTACAGGCCGAAAAGTCAAATAAAAAAAATGTCTGAATTAACATACATAATTTGATTTACCGGGGCAAGGAGTAAAACCGGCTGTAACGGATGAGGTATCCAACCGCTCCGTAAACACAGGCTAAAATTGCTTTTAATTAACCTTGAAAATTGTTTTCAGATGAGGTAAATAATTATTTATGACTAAAAAGGGAGATAATAATGGAAATGCGTAAGCTTGGCAGCAATGGCCCTGAGGTTTCTGCAATGGGTCTGGGGTTAATGGGGATGTCCGACCTGTACGGCCCTGCTGATGAGAAAGAAAGCATTGCAACAATTCACAATGCTATTGAGGAAGGGATAAACCTTTTTGACACGGGTGACTTTTACGGGATGGGGCATAATGAAATGCTTTTACGGGATGCCCTTAAGGGGAAAGCGCGGGAGAATATACTCATCAGCGTGAAATTCGGAGGGATGCGGGACCCTCAGGGAAACTGGCTTGGTTATGACGCCCGCCCTCAGGCAGTGAAGAATTTTCTGGCATACTCATTAAAAAGGCTTGGAACCGATTACATTGACATCTACCGGCCGGCAAGGATTGATCCGAATGTCCCGATAGAAGAAACAGTGGGTGCAATTGCAGATATGATAAAAGCCGGTTTTGTTAGGTATGTGGGGCTGTCTGAAGTTGGAGCAGACACCATTGTCCGCGCAAATTCTGTGCATCCGGTAAGCGACCTGCAGATTGAGTATTCGCTCATATCAAGGGGAATTGAAGATGAGATTCTGCCTGCCTGCCGTAAACTTGGCATTGGAATTACGGCATATGGTGTTTTGTCACGGGGACTTATAAGCGGCCACTGGTCAAAAGACCGCGACGTAGCCCAAAACGATTTCCGCAGGTACAGCCCGCGCTTCAGCAAGGAAAACCTTGAGCATAATTTGCTGCTTGTGGAAGCCTTAAAAAATGCTGCGGAGAAGAGGAACCTGACGGCTGCACAGGCTGCAATTGCCTGGGTTCTGTCTCGCGGGAGTGATATAGTACCGCTTATTGGTGCGCGCAGGCGTGAAAGGCTAAAAGAAGCCCTAAAAGCTCTTGAAGTAAGGTTTGATGAAAGTGATCTGGAAGAAATTGAGCGTGCCGTACCGCCGGGAGCCGCAAAAGGAAGCCGGTATAATGAACATCAGATGTCCATGCTTGACAGCGAGCGCAAAAGCGGCAGAAAATAAATAAAAAAAGCTGCCGTGAAACATTTTCATGGCAGCCTTAAAACGCATCTGTTGTTTCAACGTATCTGTTATTTCAGTCCATTCTTTTTTGGACCGCCTGTTTGAAGCTCTTCCAGTGTTCATCTGTCATTGAATGTGCCAGGAAGAGTGAAACGCCTTCTGCCCCGCCGGCAAAAGAGGTTTCAACAGCTTCTGCCAGTTCCGCAGGGTTAAGCTGGGGTATAAACAATCCGCTGTACAATGGGGCAGGCTTGCTTAGTGACTTTATTTCCTTACTGGTCTCCTCCCCTATCCAGCCGATGCCTTTATCATAATAACCGTGATAAAGCATTGGAAGAAAGCCATCCAGATCCCATTTCGACCACTGCTGGCGAACAGCTTCCCAGTTCGGAAAGACTGCCGCCGTTACCGGCTTATTGTATTTGCGGGCCTCAGGAACCAGCACATTATTAACAAGGTTTGTAATTCTGTCGTAACGGAACTGCCTCCATTCTGCGTTCGTGGAAGGGTCATCCAGCTTCATTACGTCGATACCGGTCTTCTTCATAAATTCACTCTGGCAGAGTTCGCAGTAGCAATAATCGTATTCGGGATACTCCTTGTCCTGCACAATGTTATATTTGGGCTGGAGTTTCTCGGCAAGAATGACGTCGGGAAAGCGGATATAATCCAGGTGCACACCGTCCAGCTCCTTAATCTGCGAGAGTTCACTTACGGTCTCACGTACAAACTCCTGAACTTCCGGATGCGTGGGGCACAAAAACTTATAATGAGGGACATAGGCAGGCTTCAAGGCTGCAGACTCCCCTTTTCTGTTAACGACAAACCAGTCGGGGTGCTTCTGTCTGACTTCCCCGATGTTGCACATCATTGACCTCATCCAGGCATGGAGCTCCAGTCCTTCTGATTTTGCAATAGGAAGGAGCCTTTCAAGCCAGGCGTCTTTGACGGGCAGGTGACGGCTTTTATAATAAGCATAGTTAGAGTCGTAGACTTCGGGCAGGACGGCATCTATTCCTGAGGCGCGCATTTGGGCAAACAGTTTTTTCCATTCGTCTTCGGATGTCTTTATGTCTGTCATTATCCAGGCCCAGTTTTTTATTTTTTTCTTCTCTGCCGCATTAAAAAGCGGTGACTTCGAAAAGGCATTTAAGGCGTTGCCTCCCAGGAGCCCCAGGCCGCTGAGGCCCAGTATTTTTATAAATTCTCTTTTATTCATATCAATGTTTACCTGTTATTTTCAACTACGGGAAATTAAATTTTATCAGTCGCATAAAGGGTTATTTATCTTCTGAAAGCTCGAACTCGGCCAAAAGAGGCAGATGGTCTGAGGCTTCAGACTGCAGCACCTTTATTGATACCGGTTTTAGTTTTCTTAAGGCCTCTTTTGAAACATAGATATAATCTATTCTCCTGTCGGGATTAGTTGAAGGAAATGAAAATCCTTCATCTTTATGGAGCAGCTGCCACACGTCTACAAAATACTGAGCCAGGCTGTCATGCATTTTGCTATTAGGGCGGTCATTGAAGTCCCCGCACAGAATAACAGGCAGACCATCACAGCTTTTCAGCACGTCAATAATTTCACCCGCATTCATCAGTTTTTCAGACTCACTGTTTTTGTCGCCTGTATGGGTATTAATAAACACAACCTTTTGGCCACCTATGTCGGCTACAGACCGGAGGAGTCCTCTCGTCTCACCCTCACGCAACATTTTATAATGATGGTTTTTAACCGTATCTATCTTAAATCCTGAAAGGATTCCGTTGCCGTAATCTCCGCCCTGAAAATCTATGTTTTTTCCGAAAGCCATAAACATACCGGTTTGGGTATTAAGCATCTGCATAATATCAATTTTACCCGAGCGTTCCACACCGCGGTCTACTTCCTGCAGGGCTACGAGGCCGGCTTTGTTTTCAAGTATAAGGCCGCCAATTCTTTCAATATCAATTTTCCCGTCAACTCCCTGTCCGTGATGAATGTTATAAGTCATTACCCTCAGCTTTTGAATTCCCTGGGCAAAAGACGCATTTAAGAGGATGAGGATAAATGCCAGTAAGGCAGCAGATTTTTTCATTTTTCACCAAAATAATTAATTGAAATTCTGATACAGCAAATGCAATAATAATGAAAAAAGATAAGAAAAGTACACTTTAGATTTATTTGAATTTTACCTATTTTTAGCAATGATTTGCCATCTGAAATGGCACAATGCTGCAAAAGCAGTGAGAGTTTACAAATATTTCCAGTTAAAGGAGTTCCCTACAATGCCTTTCGATTTCCATATGAACCATGATATATATTTCGAGCAGCAGTATACTAATGCAAAGAAATACATTTTACCTTTTTTAAGTGAGGTAATGCCTCTTAAGGACAAGAATGTACTTGAGATCGGAAGCGGTGAAGGAGGAATATTAAAGGCGTTCAGCGACCATGGGTGCCGCATAACCGGTGTGGATATAGATACTGTAAAGATTGAAGCCGGGAAGAGAATATTTGCCAAAGAAATTGAAGAAAACAGAGCCCGTCTTATCTGTGACGACATATTTAATTTTAACGGGGAAAAGTTCGACCTGATAATCTTAAAAGATGCCCTTGAACATATCCACGGGCACGAGAAGATACTCTCAAAGATGAAGGACCTCTTAAATCCCGGGGGAAAGGCTTTTCTTGCATTTCCGCCGTGGCAGATGCCTTTCGGAGGCCATCAGCAGATGTGCAAAAGTAAATTTATGGCACTGGCTCCTTTTATACACCTGTTGCCAAACCCGTTATACGCGGGTCTGTTAAAGTCTTTCCATGAAAGCGACAGGCTGATCGAGCACCTGCTGGATACAAAGGAGACCAGGATCACTATTGAAGGGTTTGAAAGAATAACAAAGAAGCTGAACTATAAAGTTGACAGGAAGCTTTTCTACTTCATAAATCCAAACTATGAAGTAAAGTTTAATATGAAGCCAAGAAAGCAGTCGGCCTTAATTTCAAGTATACCATATGTAAGGAACTTTTTTATTACCACCTGCTTCTACGTAATTTCAGCTGATAATTAGCTTTTGCAGGGTCAGTCCTCTTGCCAGGACTGACCCTGCAAGAGTACTACTCAACTTTCTTTCCCGGGAGGTTCTGCCCGTTCTGGTAGAGCGTCATGCCGGAAACTGTCCCGTCTTTTCTCTGGAAACTTACCTGGGCGTTTACCACTTTTAGAAAAAACTTATCCTCAGACAAAGGAAACATTTCAAAGCGTGGCTGGCCTGTTCCCTGCCCGAAAATTTTATCGCCCTCAACCGTAACCTTAATGCTGAATCCAGGTGCGAGCTGATAAGTGCCGGCAAATTCATTAAGCCCGTTTTCCTTCAGCTTTACTTCAGGAGAGCTGAAGTCCCCCTGTCCAAGCTCTTTAAGCACCTTAACTGCATTTTCATTCCCGGGATTCAGTTCAAGCGACTTCCTGTAGTTCTTTGCAGCTTCTTCCTTCAGGCCCTTTTTAAGGAGGGCTTCGCCATAGCTGTCATATGCATTAGATGATTGGGGGAATTCCTCTGTATTGAGTTTGAAGATGTCTATTGCCTCATCAGTCTTGCCTTCGGAAAGGAGATTATATCCCATATTGTTAATCTCCGCTTCGGTATAGGCATATTCATCTTTTTTATTTTTAAGCTCTCTGAACTTGCTAATGGCGCTTTGTGAGCCCTCCTGTTCAAGTGTCCTCCAGAGGATTCTGGCCAGAGGCTTTTGAGGCTCCGGCTCATTTTTTCCATTAAGTATGTTAATAATCTGGTTTGTCATTTTGTCCAGCGGGGCAGCTCCGGCATTGCTTAAGATAATTACATACTGCCCGGCCTCAGGTATCATGTAGTTCATTGCATTAAATCCGTTTATGCTTCCACCGTGTGCAATTACATCAAGTGAATCGTGCCCGTTAAATCTTTTAGCCGTCATCCACCCGTAGCCGTAATACATCTCACCAAATTTCATATATTTCCGGAAGATTTTTTTCTTCAGCTCGGGGGAAAGAAGTTTATCGGTCTGAAGAGCCTTATCCCACAGGAGGAGGTCCTCAACCGTTGAATACATGCTGCCTGCGGCATAAGGAAGCGACATATCGAGGAAAGATGTGTTCCTGAAGGCATCTCCCTTCCTGTCGTACCCGGAGGCCCTGTTCGGAATAATGTCTTCGGAATGATCGTAGCCCGTATTCTTCATTACAAGTGGATCAAGTATATTTTCCCTGAGGGCCGCCTCGTAGCTTTTTCCTGTAACGTGTTCAATTATGGCACCCAGAATAAAATATCCTGAGTTATTATACACTATCCGGGAGCCCGGCTCAAACTCCAGGCTGCCGCTGCACTGTTCCTTAATAAAGTCATCGGGCTTGTAATTCATTCGGCTTATCCTTTCAGAAAAGCCCGGCTGAGAGGTATAGCTTGGTATACCTGACGTGTGTGTCAGGAGCATATGGATTGTTATCCTGGAGCCTGTATCTTTCCTGTAGTAAGGGAGGTAATCTGTTATTTTCCCATCAAGACTTATCTTCCCTTTTTCCACCAGCTGCATTATAAGCATTGAGGTAAACTGTTTGGTAACTGATCCAACACGGAATTTTGTATCCGGGGAGTTTGAAATGTTCCATTCAATGTTAGCCTTTCCATAGCCCTTCTTAAAGACAACATTGTCTTTATCTGCCACAAGAATACTTCCGTCGAAATATCCGTACTCATTGTACTTGGCCATGAGGCTTTCGATCTTATTTGCTGCATCCTGGGCATAGGAGGAAACTCCCAGGAGAAATATGAAAACGGGCAGTAGGATCTTTTTCATTTTTTGAATCCTTATTTGTTGGACAGGCAGTTGATTTTATCAGAGACAATATAATGATTTCTAAATATTTTTGACGCAAGAGGAGGTAAAAAGTTCCTGATTTTCAATTGGCACTTTCCCTCAGGAAGAAGCAGAAACTAAAATGCGAAGTCAGCCAGATCATTGCTATTTTCCTTTCCAGTTATTAATTTTGAGGTACAACAAGTCTACTTCTATTCAAAAAAAAGGCGGAACTATCGGAATACTTATACTTCATTAAAATTCATCTATACCACAAAAATGGAGTCTCAAAATGAAAAAGATAGTTCTTATTCTTTTCGTTATCATCTCTTATTCTTCAGATTGTTTTCCCCAGCAGTATGAAGGCTACGCCGAAAGAATCCTTTTGTACCAAAGGCCGAATGCCAGAAGTGAAGCCCTGGGGCGCGGGCAGGTAACACTTCATGAAAGCCCTTATTCCATACTTGATAATCCTGCGGCTCTTTCATTTTCAAAAGGCATGAACTTTGAGGTTTCACACATGAATCCCAATTATCCCCAGGAAACTGAAGGATATTATAATACCTACGGCATCAGCTTTAATTCCGGGAAGTACGGGGCTTTCGGTTTCAGCTACTTCACGTTCTCTGTAGGAAGGCCCGACGAGGAGAAATACTTTCCCGACAGGAACATCAACCGTTTATTCATGCTGAACTATTCAAATGAGATTTTGCCTGATCTCAGCTTGGGCGTTAACCTGAATTACTTTTTTGAGAAGGAATATGATTTATGGGACAATCTGTCTCCAGTTGCCCTTAACACATATTATTTTGACCTGGGCCTTCTGAAACGTTTCCATTTGGGGAGTTTGGATAATCAGAATCTTTATCTTGGGCTAAGTCTTGTTAACGCCGGATACTCCAAAGTAAAGAGCCGTTTTAATAACAGCAGCATATATTTTCCAACAATCATGCATCTTGGTGCCTCCTATGAATTCAGGACAGATAAAGCCGGCAGATATGACCTAAGGCCATTAAAGCTGCTTTTGGCCGGGGAATATATGGACGTCTTTGAAACCAGGTATTTTTCCCAGGTCAGGCTGGGCATGGAAGCATCTTTATGGGAAGTGCTGAAACTGAGAATCGGGCATTATTCCGAGACTCTTGACACACAGATTACCGACGGGTCAGTTACTGGTATTCATCAGCTAACATATGGCGCAGGATTGGAAATTCCCCTTAGCAGACTGGCCAATATTGCATTTCCTTTAACACTCAGCATAGATTTTACCAGGCTCCCTCTTCCGGACTATGATGATTACAGTTATCGTGATCTTTTTGGCGACCTGCGCATGGGCGGCTGGGGCTTTGACCACTTCAACAGGAATTATTACATTGTCAGCTTTAATATAAATGCAGGAATTTAATAGTAAGCTGCAAATTTATTGTTCTTTAACAGTTTCAAATTTTGGAGAATTTAGGGAAGTGAATGTGTCCGGAAGGTAAAAACTGAAAACAGCTTTTTACCTTCCGGACTTAAGAATAAAGTTATCAGTTCGGGAATTTTACTGCTGCAGAGTTAAGGAGGTTATTTGTCCACAAGTCAAAGAGCCCACTTGTTATATTTTCCTTCATAGTCTCGTCGAGTTCAGGATAAACAACTTTCCCGGTCTTATATAAAGAATACCCTTCAGAGTCCTCAAAAATGCCGCTGAGAGCATTTTCCGAAGCGCTGAATACTTTTGCTTCAACTTCAACGGGCAGTGCACCTCTTTTTATTACTCCCATATAGCCGCCTGCTGAAGCCGTGGAAGAATCTATTGAGTACTTTTTAGCCAGAGCTGAAAAATCCTCATCTTCATCTTCAATCTGCATTCTTATTTCCTCAGCCATAGGTTTTTCTTTAACGACTATTCTGTGCAGCGGGACGCACATAAATCTCGGACGGTTTGATTCAAAGTATTCCTTTACCTTTTCCTCAGTGACAACAGCTTTCTTCACTTTTTCCTTTAAGAGTTCTTCTTCAAGCCCGTCACTCCACTGGTCTATGTTTATACCCAGATTGGAGAAGTACTTTTCTGTAGCCGATACAGAGAAAAGTCCGAGTTCTTTTCTTTTTTTATCTGCATATTCCTGCAGTTCACCGTCAGAAACTGAAATGCCGTTTTTTCCGGCGTAGTCCTTTAAGGCAACAGCAGTCATCTGTTCAGAAAGAGCTTTTTTATATTCGCCTTTGGCTTTCAGCCTTACAACAATCTGAGAATTTGTAACAGGGTTTTCATTGATACTTAATAAAACTACTTCATCCATTTGGCAATTCCGTATAATTTATAAAACTGATTAGTTGAACCATTCAAGTGCTGTCTTGTCCGACAGGTTATAAGCATACTCTTTGAATGCACCGGCCTTCACTGAATCTAAAACTTCGTTATTGTTGTGGAGGTACTCCAGAAGTTTTTTGTCCGTTGTCTGAGATTGTTTCATCTTCCTGATAAAGGCCTGTTTTTCCACGTACTCTTCCCAGTACTCAGCTGAAAGATCGTAGAATTCAAGGTGCTTTTTGAAGACTGAAGCATTATGGTATCCGTTAACACGCCTTAAGGCATCTGAGAGTTCCTGAAGATCTTTATTTGTTATCCTGACGCCTTTTTCTTTTGCGTCTGCAACAACGAGTTCCTGTGAAATTACTTCCAGAAGAGCATCGCTGAAGAATGAGCTGCATTTCACCCCTTTTTCAATATTGCCGCTATGGAGAATCTCATCAGTATTCAGGATAACTTTTTTTGTCAGTATGGCTGTTTCAGCCATAATTTCAAAATCATCTATTGTCAGTCCGGCAGCATTGAGCCATATGTTAAAATGTTCAAGCTTATGAAGGGCAAGAGCCCTGCGGAAATTTTCGGTGTAGGCGTTCAGTTCATCATCGCTTACCGTAAGGTTCAGTTCGGAAGCCTTGGCTCTTATCACGTTGCCGAAAACAAGTTTGCTTAAAAGATCTTTTATTACGGGATAACGGTTTAATATGCCTGCCACTTCTGCTTTAGTTAAAGGAGAGACATTTTCCTGTTTTAATTTCTTTGACATCAGGTTAGCCGTTACGCTTTTTTCCCAGTCGTCCTCATTCATGTTAAGGCTGGTCAGGTAAACTTCCAGGTCACTTTTTTTGTGGAGGTTCAGAGCTCTTCTTAATGCGTCGGATTCTTTCTGAAGTTCTTCATCGTTAAGGTCCAATTTACAGTTTGCGGCTTTTTCGGCTATGAGGTCATTTATGCTGTTTCTGATTTCGGGAATTGTTTTAAGTATATTCCAGGCATCCCCGACATAAACAGAGCCGCCCAATTTATTTCTCAACTCGTTTCGGTAGAGCTCATCCTCAAGTGAATTTTCCCAATCGTCCAGAGATACTTCAAGCGTATCCAGATACTTCTGCATCTGCTCGGCCTTGAGAAGTCCAAGCTGCTTTCTTTTATAGTCAGCATAACTCTGCAGCATCTCATCAGATACGGTTACACCTGCTTTTTTTGCAAATTCTTTCAGGATTGAGTTCATTGCTGTATAGGTGTGAGCGGTATGAAAAAGGCCGGTTAATTTCATGAACTTTAGGACGTCAGTGCAATTGATCCGGGAATTACGAACACTAAAGAAAAATTTTTCCATGAATCCTCCTTACAAGATAGACAGTGATAACTCTCAACACCGGTGTTGAGAAACAAAAATCGGACAACAACTTAACGAAAACTCAATAAAATTTCATTTATAAATTTTTATCGAACGTATTTTAAATTCTTAAGCTGCCATAATGATGAAAAAGATCCCGGGCAAGCCGGGACCTTTTATAAAATTATAAAGACATGGTAATTGGTATTGAAACAGATTCCGATACGTTATCGGAAACATTTCCCGAACCCATGACACCGACAGCAGATCCGCCGGCTCCGCCTGAACCGCCGACAGCGCCAACGGTTGAAGCCGAGGCATTTCCGCCGTAGCCTGCGCCGCCTTTATTGCCAGTGCTGCCGAAATTTAAGAATCCCCAGCTTCCTGCTCCGCCTGAAGCACTTCCGCCGAAGCCTGTACCGCCTGCGGCGCTGCCGCCTGAGGTCCATCCGCCGTAGGATCCGCCGCCAGAACCGCCTGTGCCGCCGCCTTGTGTGCCGTAGTTTGTGGAGTTGCCGCCAGTTTTTGTACCGGTGTTTGCAGAGTTTGTAAAGTTATTTCCGCCGGTAACCTGTTTCAAGGCTTCGGCATCAAGCTGCTGGTTTTCTTCGAGATCATTAAGTTTTATTCTTGACATATTATTCTCCTTATAAGCTTAGTGTTACAGGAATTGAAACAGATTCAGACATATTGTCAGTTACATTTCCGGAATTCATTACTCCGACAGCAGATCCGCCGGCTCCGCCTGAGCCGCCTACTGTGCCAACGGTTGAAGCCGATGCATTTCCGCCGTAGCCTGCGCCGCCTTTATTACCGCCGCCAAAATTCAGGAAGCCCCATCCGCTTGAAGATGCGCCGCCGCCAATACCCTGGCCGCCGAAACCGCTTCCGCCCTGTGTATAGCCGCCGCTTGAATATCCGCCCTGTCCGCCTGTGCCGCCACCTTGTGTACCATAGTTGGTGGAATTGCCGCCTGTTTTTGTACCAGTATTTGCAGCATTGGTATATGTTCCTGCGCCGCCTGTTACATTTTTCAGTGCTTCAGCATCAAGCTGCTGGTTAGCTTCCAGATCATTTAATTTAATTCTTGCCATAAGACCTCCTGTAATTTAGTTTAGCTTAAGTAAACGTCTGCTGCTTTTGATACAAGTATTGTGCCTGAAATCAGGGAGCTGTTACAGCATGATTTTCCTTAATTTCTAAAGGGCAGGCGCCAAAAAAAGTAAAATTCTTTAATGCGGCTGTAATATTATAATTGATAGTTGTAATATTACAGCCGGAAATCGTGCTGAAGGGAAGGGCTAAGGCATTGTATGTAGCCCAATTGGGAAAAATTACTGTGCATATTTTACACATCTGAAACCGGCGTACTCTGACCTCCGGCCTGAAGGATGCGAGGCAAATGCCCTGTCGCTTATCATGAGGAAGGTTTTTCTTGTATACCAGTTTCCGCCCCTCTGCCCGCTTCCTGCTGCAGCAGTGATCCCGGGAGATTCCACGATGTTTCCAATGTACTTAAGGTTGGCCTTGTCCTCATCGGCATTGCCGTTAATTCCCGGCCAGCTGCTCTCATCGGCTTCTCCTGTTTCAGTCAGCACTCCGTCGCCGTCGTTTCCCATAAATGAACGCCCTGCTGTATTGCCAAGTGTGACACACTGTTCAGAAAGGTTCCCGCTTAGTTCACAGACACCGTAGTAGCTTTTGCCTGAAAGGTTCCGCGGGCCGGGTTTTTCAAAGACTCCGCACCCCAAGGGGCCGTACAATCCGTCCCCACCTTTATAGGTCACGTTGTCAAAGGCCGCATTGCCATTTACAGATTCAGAACCGTCTTCAGTTCCTGCAATTACTCCCGCAGCCGCAATGGAATCATCATTCCAGGCATACTCGTTTTTCACGGGCAAATTGGCATCATTTGTATTAGAATTGTATCCGCGGCAGGCTTTTTCAAATTCCAGTTCTGTCATCGGGCGCATGCCTGTCCAGTCGGCATAAGCAGCACCATCCATCCAGCTCAGGAAGTTGCAGGCACGTTTAGGTCGCTTTGCAACGAACTGCCTGCCATTAAACGTAATTGTATTTCTGTATTGGCCTTCGGCATTAAGGTCACGCCCATGCGACTGCCCGGCGGAAATAAGGTTCAGAAATCCTGCATATTCCCCCTGTGAAATTTCATACTTCATGACGTAAAAGGCGCCATATCCCGTAGGAAATTCGGGATTTTCAAAATCCCCATCTTTAGATCTGATGCCTGAGGTTCCTGAAACCCACACTCCCTCATTAGAAAGTGCCCCGTCATCAAAGCTGTTGCTTGAGGCCTTAAGAAGCACCGGCTCCTGCGAAACGAGTGCAGGCACACCTTGCCTGGTGTTAAAGAAGCTCCCGTAAGAGCCTCCGTCGCCGGCATAAAAAGAGCCCCCGGGGATAAAGACCATTTCAACTGCCAGGACTCTGATTTCAGTATCCTGATTTATATCTATGTTATCGGAGCCGAAATTCCACTTCAGTTTAATTCCTTTGTAGTCTGCTGGTCCGGAAAAATTCTTTGCCGAATAAACAAACACCCCCCTGCCGTCGCGCGAGGCACTGATGGCGGCTTTCCCGTCTGAACGGTGGCTTTTGCTGATTGCTGAAAGGCTTGCATGCCTGAAGCGCCCTGCCTTATCCCTGAATTTTACAAATACCCATGCAGCGTCGTAGTTATACGGTTCGGCGTAGCCCATTCCGGTAATGTCACTCCGCCATGAATTTTCCCAGGATACATCGAAGCTAATGAATGCATATTTTTTTTGATTGTTTATTTCATCGATCCGGGCATTCTTCACCTGAATTTCTCCGGCAAAAGAATAGAAAGGGAATACTAATAATATGGCCGAAACAAAGATAAAAGCTTTCATTGAAACCATTTCTCAGCGTTAGTAATAGGAATTCCGTTAAAAAAACTTATGCAAAATACGAAAATAAATCTAAAGGAATTTTCTTTATAAGGATTTTGCTTTAAAATCAAAATTTCTTACTTTAAGAACCTCTGAAACGAATTTTGAAAGAATGAACATAAACTGGCTGAAAATTTTACTCTTTATCGCTGTTTTTCAGAACTTTTTCCTTCAGAAAACCTTTGCTCAGTTCTCGCTTAATGAGGATGATGTTCAATTCATAAGGGACCTTTGCACGGCGAACAGCCTTTATGGAGAAGCCCCGGGCTCGATAGGTTATCAGAAATGGAATTATTTCACAGGCAGACTTGAGAAGCTTATCGTAAGCAATTACGACCTGGAAAATATTCCCGAAACGGTTGAAAATCTGACAGCCCTGCATTATCTGGATTTAAGCTATAACAAGATTACCTTTCTTCCGGTTAATTTATACAAGCTTACAAATTTAGATACGCTGATTCTGAATAATAATACGATTAAACGTCTGGATGACAATATCCAGCTTTTTACAAATCTTCGTTTCTTAAGCCTTTCCGGAAACAGGTTAACCGGACTTCCTAAAAAGTTCGTACACCTTGGTTCACTATCCTATCTTGATGTATCGGCAAATGCTCTGCAGGTGCTGCCGGCAGATACGCTGTATTATATTCCCGGTTTCGGCTCATCAATTAAATTTTTTAAGGACCTCAAAAGCCTCAAATACCTTAATCTCTCCAGCAATATTATTAAAGATATAAAAGAAGAGGACCTGAGCGGGCTGCCGCTTAAAGAGCTGTACGCGGATAACAACAGATCACTTTACAGGCTGCCCAACAGCCTGGGGAGCCTTTCTGACATTGAAACCCTTTCTCTCGGCTACGACTCAATTCTGGCGCTTCCGGGAACTATGGCAGGCCTGAAGAAACTTAGCCTCTTGAACCTGGAGAATAACTACTTGAAGGCGCTTCCTGAAGGAATGTTCAGCTTAAGCCGCCTGAATAAGTTATTCCTTTCTTCAAACAGATTTGAAAGCCTCCCCGAAGGGATTACTAATCTGAAGGGACTAAAGTCACTGGATGTTTCAAAGAACCTCCTTATAACTTTACCCGGGAACATGCCGCGTATGGACAGCCTTGAGGCTTTGAATGCATCATTCAACAAAATATCGCTCCTTCCCGGGGACATAGGCAAAATTCCCCGGTTAAAGATGCTTGACCTTTCAAACAACAGTCTTACTTCACTCCCTTCAGGATTTGGGAGTTTTCCTCTGCTGGAATCGGTATTCCTGAATAATAACTCACTTACACTGCTTCCCGAGTCTTTTGGCAATCTGCGTACGCTGATAAATCTTTATCTGAATGACAACCCGTTAAAGGCGCTGCCTGATTCAATTGGCCGGATAGGAAAGCAGCTTCAGGTAATCACACTGCAGAATGACGATCTGAGATACCTGCCGGAGAGCTACGGCAGACTGACAGGAATAGAAGTGCAGAACCTGGAGAATAACAAACTTGAGACGCTGCCCGGGAGTTTCAGCAGCCTTCAGAATATAAGGGTGCTGAGTCTTAAGAACAACAAACTTCTTAAGCTCCCCGAGAGCATTGGGAAAATGAGACTGGTCAATATTACTCTGTCGCACAACGAGCTAAGTGATCTGCCTGAGAGTTTCTCTCTTCTTGACAGCCTTGCAAACATAAATCTTGATAACAACAAGTTCAGTTCAATACCGCTTGTACTGACAAAACTGAAGAACCCCGTTGCCGTGATAAACATTTCGGATAACTTCCTTAAGACTATACCCGACACGGTTAAAAGCCTTAAGGTTGTAAATCTTGACGTAACTAATAACTACCTTTACTGCGATGAAGACGGCATGCAGAATCCGGAAGGCATACCTTTATTTCTCCTGCATCCGAATCCGTTTCCGGTAGCTGTAACAGGACTCTTCAGCCAGCACTGTCAGACACCGAATGACAAAATAAAAAAGGGTACTTACGCACTTTACGCGCCATACCCTAATCCCTTTAATCCAACCACTACGCTGCACTTTTCAATACCGAAAGACGACTACATGGAGATAAGTGTATATGACGCAGCGGGCAGAAAGGTGGAAGACATAATGAAGGGACAGATGTCAAAAGGCTACCACAAATTTTCCTGGGGAAGCCCGTATCTTCCAACCGGGGTTTACTTTGTAATGATGAAGTGCGGAAGCTTTACTGAAGCCCAGAAGATCATGATACTGAAGTAGGCCTTCTGAAGCAGGCCAGTAGACGCAGGCCAGTAGACGCAGGCATACAGCGGATTGTTTTGAACCTGATAATGCACGAGCCATTTATTTAACGGACAAATTTCACAAATGGATAAAATAAAAAAGATCTATTCTCTTTTCAAAAAGGGCAAGAAAGAGAATACCAATGCACCCGGCGGGCCGGTCAAATATAAGGCGTTAAATCTTTTTGAGCACGCAACAAGGCAGGAATTTTCGACATCCGTTGCCACATTTCTGGATACACCCCCGAGCTGGGTCTTACGTGGTCCCATTTATCTCATTTTTGTAATTCTGATAGGCGCCCTAATCTATTCTACCATTGTCGAGGTGGATGATACCGTTACTTCGGCACTAATCATAAAAGGTGAAGATTACGTCGTGCAGGCGCCTTTCTCGGGCATTGTCTCTTCAATCGGGATCAATGAAAATGACATTGTCACTTTCAACGATGTGCTCCTGTCAATTTACTCACCCAACATTAATGCAACAGGCCTGGAAAGGAAGGATTTTGTAGAGAAGCGCGATGAGGTGATAAAAAAGATACTGAAGCTAAATGAGTTTATAAAGCAGACGAAAGGCATTGGAGAGTACTACGCAAAACGCGACAAGAGGTTCAGGGTTCCCGTTCCCGGTGAAGTCACTTCAGACCTTAACAACTTCAGTTTTGATTCGGCTGCATACGACGTAAAAAACTACAGCGGCCTTAATGAATACCAGCTGATGATATCCGACTTGAAGGTAAAAGCAAATAACATATTAAATGAAGTAAGAAAGTCGGACATTCTTCTGTCCAAACGTGAAAAGATCTACAGGGAAAACAAGTCTTTATTAAAAGAAGGCATTATCTCCAGTCCGGATTTGATGAATTCGGAAAGGGACTACTACTCTGTCTCTTCATCAATAGATAATTATATCAGCTCATTTAAGACAGAAGTTCTTAATGCGCTTAAGCAGATGAGCTCACTCCGCCAGAGCCTCATAGTACAGCTTGGCGATTACAATCTGCAAATAAAAAATGTCAACAGCAGAACCGAGGGCGTTGAGATAACACAAAGCCAGGCAATAGTAAAGGCACAGTTCCCAGGTGTAGTAAGCCAGCTCTTTGTGAAGTCAAGCCAGATGATAAATCAGGGTGAAGTTATCTGCAGAATAATAAGAAATGATTTCCCGAGATATGGAATGATCTACATTGAGAACAAGGATATTTCAAAGGTAAAGGTAGGTCAGCCTGTATTTGTAAAATTCAACGCTTTTCCTTATCAGGAATATGGAGTTCAGGAAGGCAAGCTGGTCAGTCTTGCAAAAGACACAAAGCTTGTTGAGGGCCTGGGTTATGTATATGAAGCTCAGGTTGGTTTTACTAAAAAGAACCCGCGCATAAACCTGATCTATGGCGCCAATGGCCTTGCAGAGGTTGTAGTCGGCAAAAAGCGGATAATTGAACTTGTTTTTGCCCCGATAGGAAAATTCTTTGACTACTTAAGCGGGGAGGATGAAAATAAATAGATATGTACTATAAAGAAGACGAAATTATAGAACGCCTGAATTCAGTTTCACTCTTCTCCGGGCTTACGGCTGAGGACATGGAGCTTCTTTCCGGCAATACAACAACAAGGAAACTCAGCCTTGGTGAGGAGCTTTATCAGGAAGGTGACGAGCAAAACACCTTCATATCAGTCATTTCAGGAAGCCTGCGCCTCAAGAAAAAAATTGACGACAGGCTCAGGAGCATCGGGAAGCTGAATGAAGGAGATTATACGGGAGAGATGTCCTTTGTAAAAGCCGCCAGGTGGGATTATTCCATTTCTTCGGCAGATGAGACCCTGGTCTTTGAGGTCAATGCCCGCATGCCTGAGATGGCCCCGATAGCCGAAAAGCTCAAGAGGAGCATTGCATCTTCCGAACTTAAAAAAGTGCTCACATCGATTGTTGCAGTAAAGAAGATTGATGAAACCTGGCTTAATGAGCTCTCTGAAAGTGTATGGGTCTCCAGGTATGAAGAAGGAGAAGCAATCTTCAGCCAGGACGAAATGAATAACTCTCTTTATTATGTTGTAAGCGGCTCCTTTGAGATATACAGGAATATGGTTGAGGGGAAATTCCTCGTCGGGCTTGCCCAGAAAGGCGACTTCGCGGGAGAATACGGGGCAATTAGCGACAGGAAGCAGGGTTATGAAGCTTTGGCAAAGACAGCCTCGACAGTACTGGAAATACCACACCGCTATGTTGAAGAGATATTTGCTCTAAACGGTGCCCTGAGGGATGCTTTCCTTGACAAAATAAACAGTTATGAAAATGAGGAAAGAAGACAACGGGAGCTCACCTCACACAACAGCAGTGAGAATGAAGACGAGTTTCCTTCGTTTGACGAGGGAAAGAAGATAAAGAAATTCCCCTGGCTCAGGCAGCATGATGAGATGGACTGCGGCGCAGCGTGCCTCACGATGGTGTCCAAGTATTATGGGCACAAACTGAGCATGGGAATGGTAAGAGAGATGGCAAACGTATCTGTTGCCGGCGCCTCAATGGCTGCTGTATGCAAGGCAGGAGAAAACCTGGGCTACAGGGCGCGCGGCCTCAAGCTTACGTACCCATCGCTGAAGGATGTTAATCTGCCCGCCATACTTCACTGGCAGGGATATCACTGGATCGTGCTCTTCAAAATTTCCAGGGAGTTTGTGTGGGTAGCCGATCCTGCCATAGGTATTAGGAAGATCACGCACAGCGAGTTCAGAAAAAGCTGGACCGGTTACGCAATTGAGCTGGAGCCTACAGAAAGGCTGAATGAGCTCAAGCCGGCAAAGAACCCTATCTTCAGGTATATTAATTACCTGAAGCCGATGAAAATGTTCTTAATTGAAGTTTTCATTGGGGCCTTAATACTAAACGTTCTCGGCCTGGCAAGCCCTCTTTTTATTCAGTCGATACTTGATAATGTAATTGTATATAAAAACACCTCCCTGCTGAACATGATGCTGATGGGAATGGTGCTTGTGGCATTCTTTTCGACATTAACCTCAAGCGCCCAGCAGTTTATCATTGCAACCATTTCGGCCAAGCTGGATCTGCGTATGCTGGCCGAGTTTTTCAAGTACACGCTCAGCCTTCCGATGAGCTATTTCTACAACCGGAAGCTCGGTGACACAATAACGCGTTTTGGTGAAAACTCAAAGATCAGGGCCATACTTACCGATGCATCCATTTCAACTGTCCTTAACGTCATAATGCTGATTATTTATCTGCAGATGATGTTTCTCTACAGTGTAACGCTTTCGCTCGTGGTACTCGCGTTTATTCCCTTTTTTATCGCACTGACCTTTGTCTTTACTCCCATTTTCAAGAGGATAAGCAACGAGCAGTTTATGGTCAGCAGTGATCAGTCATCCTATCTGATTGAAGCAATACACGGCATTGAAACGATAAAGGCTAACGGGACAGAGTGGAACGTCAGAAACCGCTGGGAAGAGTCTTTCCTGAAGTCTGTCAACCTGTCTTTTAAGTCGCAGAAACTGGGACTGGTGTCTGGAGTAATAAGCCAGACACTGAACACCGCATCAACTGTAGCGATACTGTGGGTAGGAAGCAACCAGGTAATAAACGGCTCAATGTCCATCGGTCAGCTAATGGCATTTAATGCTCTTATAGGTTCAGTTATGGGGCCTATTATGAGCATCGTGGGGCTATGGGACAACTACCAGTCGGTCTCGGTTGCAATGGACAGATTAAACGATGTATTTGAGTGCGAGCCTGAAGAAAAGCCCCCAGTAGCCGGGGTGGAAGTCAAACATGAGATGGCTCACTGTGAAGGGAGGATCGAGTTCAAGGACCTGCAGTTCCGTTACGGTTCGGAAGACTCCCCGCTCGTCCTTAAGAGTATAAACCTCAAGGTTGAGCCCGGGCAGGTTGTAGCCTTTGTGGGGAAATCGGGCTGCGGAAAGTCGACTCTTATAAAAACGATCCCCGGCTTTATAATGCCTACTGGCGGCTCTTTAATGATTGACGGCGTTGATATAAAGAACATAAATCTTCTTTCATTAAGAAGAAATATAGGGATGGTTCTTCAGGAGAGTTTTCTTTTCAGCGGGACTGTAATGGAAAACATAGCCCTGGGTGACATAAACCCCGATGAAAAGAGGGTACGTGAGGCTGCAGAAATGGCTGCCGCTCATGAATTCATCATGCAGCTTCCGGCTGGCTATAAGACAATTGTAGGCGAAAGGGGCCTTGCAGTCTCTGGCGGACAGAAGCAGAGGATCTGCATAGCCAGGTCTCTTTACAGAAATCCTAAGATATTTATTTTCGACGAAGCCACATCGGCTTTGGATGCGGAATCGGAAAAAAGGATACAGGAAAATCTTAATAATATACTGGTTAACCGTACAGCCTTCATAATTGCCCACAGGCTGAGCACGGTAAGGAACGCCGACATAATATGCTTTCTTGGAGACGGGTTAGTCCTGGAGAAAGGCACCCACGATGAACTCATAAAGCAAAGAGGTTTTTATTACGCCATGGCCAAGGATCAGCTTGGGGCCGAGTAAGAGGCCAAAAAATAGAATATGAAAAACACTAAACTGAAAATTCTTCCTCTTGAAGATAATAAAGGCACGCAGCCCAAAGTAACTGCAACATTCTACAATTCCGGGAACAGGATAAGCAACATGCTGCTTCACGTTGAGGTTCTGCGGGGGCAGGTAATAGCAAACAGCCGCCTGCTGGAAGGTGAAAGGCGGTCGATGCTGACAGAACTGGATCTGCTGCGCGGGCAGATTGTAGCGTTTTCACCGCTGAATAATGTGTTTTTTACGGATACCAAAGAGATCCCGGAGGTTGAATTTCCGAACTTCATCGGAAGAAACCCAAAAATAATTAAGCTTTTAACTACGGCCGTGCGTTTTGCAAAAACGGGCTACCCCATTTTAATTACGGGTGAAACAGGAACGGGCAAGGAAGTATTTGCAAAGGTAATTCACCAGTTAAGCAGAAGGGAAAAGTTTCTTCCTGTAAACTGCGGAGCCATACCGGAGCAGCTGATTGAAGCAGAACTTTTCGGATACCAGAAAGGCTCATTTACCGGCGCAGCAGTCTTAAGGCCGGGAAAGTTTGAAGAAGCCGACGGGGGCACAATTTTTCTTGATGAAATCGGCGAGCTAAATGAAAGCACGCAGGTAAAGCTTTTGCGCGTGCTCCAGTTTGGAGAGATTCAGAAAATCGGCTTTGACAAAACTGTCAACGTCAATGTGCGTGTAATTGCCGCAACAAACAAAAACTTAGGGGCTCTTATCTCGGAAGGAAAGTTCAGGGAGGATCTTTACTACAGGCTGTCTGTATGTGAAATCTGCATGCCGCCCCTCAGGGAAAGGAAAGATGAGATACCGCTGCTTTTGGATTACTTTCTCAAAAATACATCCGTGGAATTAAAACTCCCGGTTCCGGAATTAAGCCTGGAGCTTAAAGAATTTCTTTTCACAAAGTACGAATATCCCGGCAACATCAGGGAGCTTGAAAATATGGCAAAGCTCATTATTGCCTTGACTCCCGAGGGCAGCGCAGCTTCAATAGAGCACCTGACGGAAAGCTATCAGATGAGATTTAGGGAAATGAACAATCCTTTGCCTGTAAATTCACCGCTTGCTGGAGAGGCTGCTGAAGGCTCTGATAAAGCTCCATTCCGGGATAACCTGATAAAAATGATGATTGAACACAGGGGTGAAATTAAGTTAGTGGCAAAATCCACGGGATTGTCAGCCTCAAGGATTTACCAGCTTTGCACAAAGTACAATATACATCCTTCCTCATTTAAGGAGAGAAACAATTGAACAAATATAAAATTACAGATGAAGAAGGGATAAAGCTTTTCCTGGAACAGGAAGAGACTCCAAAAGAAGAAGCACCAATAGAAGAGCCCGTTAACGCATTCAGACTTTCTAAGAAAAAGAAGACAATGCTTGGCCTAACTTTATTCGTATTTCTTTCTGTCCTGCTTCTTTCAGTCCTCTACGTCAGGAGCGTCCGGCAGGAGAATCTGTACGTAAACAAACTCACGGCGGAATTCGACAGTTACCTGAAATACTCCGACAAGAATTTCACTACTATGGAAGAGATCGACACACTGCTAACAAAAACCGATGACCTGATAGAAGCTTTCAGAGCGGCAGTGGAAAAGTATCCGTCGAGGTCCGAATTAAAAAAGAATTATGGCGAGCTCGTTGTAAGAAAGAATGTAATAAATCTTGAGATTGAGTTCAGCACTTACGGCGACGTAAGTGAAGTGTCTATGAGCGAGGATGACTTCAGAATAGTTAAGCAGAATAACCCCGGCATGCTCTTTCTTGTTGATCTGTTCAGGGAAATTGTTCCGTTTGTTAGATTTTACAATGAATATCCCCTTCCGCCTGAGGCCGCCACGGTTGCTCCGGAATCCTGGAAGATTGACTCCTTATTTAAGTATGGAGGCAATATAACAAACATTCTGCGTGCCAATGACATTGTGCTGAAGGAAAAGTTTCCCGGCATGTACAGCACTGTAAAATACATATTCAACAATCTTTATCCGAAAGCCTTTGCATGGAAGAAGTTCTGGGATAAGTATTCCATATATACAAAATCCACCGATGCTCTTGAACGCTCAGGCCTGCTGGAGGACCTCCAGGCGCAGTTTCCAAAGCTCACCATGATCGGCAACAATTCCCTGGATGGGGTTTCAGGCGTGAACAACGTTGTAATAGGCGTCAGCAGTACGGCCGTTCTGCCTGTTGGGAATACCACCATGTCAGCCGAGTGGAAGCCTGTGCTGCAGTTCCTGGAACAAAACTGCGGTGTTAAGTTCCAGCTCAAGGTTTACAATAATGAAGAGGATCTTTATGAGGCTTACAATAACGGAACAGTAGGGCTTGCAGTTTTCAACAACATAATTTCGGACCGTTTATATTCTTCTGGTACGGGCCGCCCAATACTAATAAGAACCTGGAGCAAGAAGAACTACGTCAACATTGTAGCTGTGTCTACAAACAGGAGCTATAAGGATATTTTCAGCACCCGGGGCGCCAGAGCCGCTTTCTCAAAGAATGCTTATCTTGCCCCGTTTCTTTCACTTTACAAAAGCGGCATAGAACCCGAGACTTATTTTTCAAAGCTCCGCTACGCCGATATGTCCTTCAGCGCCATAGACTCTGTAGTCCGCGGGAAAAGTGACGTGGCCTTTGTAACCGAAGAGGTGGCATATTACTATAAATATGCAAACCCGAATGTAAATCTTATTGAAAACTTTTCCGTAGGGACCGAGCCCTTATCTCTCATGTGGTGCAGGGATAATGTTTCGCAGGATATAATTTCAAATATACAGTCGATTCTCAGGACGGCTGATCCTACGGTCATTTTTTCATCAAGTTCCTTTACAATGCATCCTTATGGCGACTGGTCGGCGGTTGACCAGAATAAGCTCAGAAGCATGTTCCAGGGATTTAACTCAGAAACACTTTCCAAGGTCAATAAAATATTCCTCATGCCTCTTAAGGTATACGGGAATCTCGACCGTAACAGGCTTAAAAGTGAGCTCATTTCAAACCTTACAAAGCGAGGCTACGAGGTTGTTGATGTGGATAACCTGAGGCTTTCGCAGAATGCTATTGGCAGCCTCAGCAAAGTTGCACTTTACTGCCAGGTAAACCAGAGGAAAGGCGTTAACGATTACACCTTCACGTGCGTCAGGGAAAACTCCGGAAGAAAACAGCATCTTTTTACTAACCGCATTTCGGCTAGAAGTTATCCTCCAAACTTATTCCGCCTTACTTTTGAAGTTACAATGCACGTTCCGTTATACATGACGGTTGTAAAGGTTGAAAACGGAACGGCACAGCTTAGAATGCCCGCAAGTATTATAGTTGAAGCAGGTAAGGAAGTAAGATTTGTAAAGGTCAGGAATACAAAGTCTAATTTTCTTGGTGAACAGGAGCTTGTAACTGCAGGAAAAGGAAAAGTGCTCTCGGATAATGGCGGCCTGATAACTGTACAAATAACGGAACAGAATAAAAATAAAATTTCATCGGGAGACTATGCTGAAGTTCTGCACTAGAATACTGTTTATAATTGCCGTAACTGCCGCCTCTGCAGCTAATGCACAGACGGAAAGCGATGTACTTGAAAATTTCGACAGGATCTTTCCAGGCCGTTCAGCCGTATTTGACACACTGAAGCTGCGGGATTTGGGGGAAGTAATACGCTACCAGGTAAGTAATTCTTACGAGATCAGTTCACTTAAAAACCAGGTCCGTAAGTACGACCTGCAGCTTTCACTCTCCGATGAGGCGTATAAGCCATATTTTAATTTGTCTGCGGGAGTCCAGGGCTACCGGTCATATGACAGGCTGGTTGACGTTAATGCAAGGGTCCCTGTAGAATGGGATAACAAAAACCCTATCAAATCCGACTACAGGCTTCCTAATGGTGGCCGTGGAGTTATGTGGATTCCACAGCCTTTAAGGTGGGAGGAAAGGGAAATTGAGCTCCATGCAAGTACTGATTACAGGGATTTCCTTCAGTCATACAGCATGGGTCTTAATTACAAAACTTCATATGGTTTGTCCATTAACGCACTTAATCTCTCATTAAAGAACAGGGTGCTTCCCAGGGCATACGGATACCCGTGGAGCGCTGTTTTATCCAACAGTTTTGAGCTCCCCTTGTTTAAGAATGCCGGACGCGATGGCTCACAGGTTGAGGCAGATAAAAAGATCACAAGGATAAACATTGATATCGCAAAGACAAACTCCCTTCTTGCCCAAAACAGCATATCATATGAAACCATCAAAAATTACTTCAAGATATACTTTCTCTGGAGCAAGCTTAAACTGACCAATGAACTTATTGCACTTACAGATGTCCAGCTGAAGGATCAACAGGTACTTACTTCCAAAAGCCTCATCTCGGTCTACGACCGCCTGCGGATTGAAAAAGAGTACCGCCAGATGCTTTCAGATAAAGACGCAATGCTCTTTGACTATATATCTTTTTCAGCAAAGCTAAACCCGGTTAAAGCTGCCGGCTCGCAGGATATGAGCCTGTTTATTCCTGCCCTGGATTCAATACAAGTATACCTCGAAACCTTTGAAAAGTTTTTAATGGACAGCTACTTAAATGACGATTCCAATAAACTCGTCTACAATCACCCCGAGATCGAACTTTCTCAGAAGTCGCTTGATCAGGCAAAGGTGAATCTAAGCTATTCGCTAAACCAGCACAAGCCTGACCTTTCAATTACAGGAAACATGGCAGTTTTTGAATCTGATGAGCTCGGATATTCCACCATACCTAATTCTCTGGGCGGCCTTTTCCGGAAACCCGACGGCATTGCATGGAATGTAGGCCTGAACTACAGGTTCAGTCTCTTTTCTTCACCCGCAGAGATCCAAAGGGAGCTTGCAATTGAAGATTATGAACAGCAGGAGCAGAACCTTAAAAGGACAAAAGAAAACATAAACCTGCAGGTAAACGATTTTTTATTCAGGCTTAAATCATCTCACATCAGTCTTAATTCTGCACGCAATAATCTGTCGTATGCAGAGAGTATAAAAAAGGAAGGTGAAGAGCTCTACCGCATTCAGCGCATTTCCCGTTTTGATTTCAGCGAGTACAAAAAAACAGGGCTTTCTGAAACAATAGCCATACTTAACATTTATGACAGCCAGATAGATCTGCTCTTTCAGTTTTTTCAGTACCTGGGAATCAAGCCTGCGGTTGTGCTTGACCTGATAAATAAAGCTGAAAGTACGGCAAAGGAGGATCATGCTTTACTTAATAGGTAAAAAAGATAATCCTCAGCTTAGTCTAATGGCAAGTGCTGCCAGGAAGAACGGGGTTGACTATACAAAGATTGACACGGATGATCCCCAATTTTCCGTCTCCATTTCTCCTGAAGAGCTTCTTATAAACGGCCTCAGGCCGGAGAGCAAGTCAGTATTTTTTCTTTCGGGTGTCTATTATCAGTTTCCCTTTCTGCCGGAAGAGAAGGCGTTTACAGACTGGACATATTTTCAGGATTTTCATTTATCTCAGCAGCAGTTAAAAAGCCAGCTTTACAGCCTGCTTTATATTCTGTCCTGTAAGAAAGATGAATATACGCTGGTCAATGACTTTATTCCTTCAATAAACCTTACGTCCCGGTATGAGGTACTGCTAAAGTTAAAAGACGGAGGCTTCAGGGTTCCCAAGGTGTGCCTGAGCAATTCGCTCCTGAAAGTACAGGAAATGCATAAAAGCCTGGGCGGCGTTTTATGGTCGTATCCCGACTCCAATTCTCCCATAAGAGAAATTACATATGGTAAGCTGGATGACCTCTTTAATGGGGGGCACTCATCTATTCCCTATTTACTTTATGAACCGGTGCGGGGAAATGTCTTAAGGATCAGTTTTTTTGAAGACCGCCCGATACTTGTAAACATAATTTCACCACCCGAAAGGAAGGCTTTTAATGAGGAGCTGGAAAAGTTTACATACTGCATCCCGGAAGGGGAATTAGAGGAAACAGGAAGAAAGCTTTACAGGGAATTTGGAACGGGCTTTTACGAGGTGTTTGGAATTCTGGATGATGAGGGCACATTCTGGTTCTATGATATTTCTTTTGACCCAAATATTTCCTACATGGATCAGGATGCACAGAATTATGCCGTATCCAGACTCCTTGAGCTTATGTTAAAGAAAGGCGGCATTGAAAAAAAGATACCCTGCAAAGAGGTTCTTCAGGGGAAAAGAAACACCGTATTCTTAAAAAGAATGCTCGTGCATTTATTCGAGATTCAGCAAAATCAGGAGCTATAATGAATAATTTTAAGCCCGACTGCCTGATAATTTCCCCGGAAGCCAGTGACCCTCAATCGGTAACTCTTTTTGAAGAACTTACTTCAAGGGGCATGAATCCATACATCCTGCCTCTGAAGGATCAGGGGAAGGAAGTATTGCACAGGGTTGTCCTAAATGACAACGAAGTATTTTACGGGGAAGACCTGTCTGAAGTAAAAGCGGTTTATATAAGGTGCCTAAGTACAGATGTACCGCCCGCTGTTCCGCCCCTTATGAACGAAATGGAATTCAGGATGTGGCAGGCGCGGTACCTGAAAGAGGAGCTGAAGCAGAAGGTATTCTCAGGCCTGATTAACATTCTTGAAAGAAGGGGCGCTCTTATTGTAAACCCGCCCAAAGCATACTTCCATCACAATGCAAAGGCGCAGTTTTTTAATATGCTTCAAAAAGAGGGGCTTCCTGTCCCTTATACATTCTCTACAAACAGCCTGGAGTTTTTCAGCAGGCATCATTCACCTGAAAATTCTCTTATTATAAAGGCGGGCTATGGCGTCGGAGGAACAAGAAGGCTTGCCGGGGATCTGGTGACAGATGAACTCAAGTACTGCCCTGCCCTTTTTCAGGAAGAAGTAAAAGGCAAAACCATAAGGGTTCACACCGCAGGAGACAACGTTATACTTGCACTCAGGATTCTTTCTGAAGACATTGACAGCCGTACAGATCCGGGAGGCTTTGAAGAGGTCAGACTTAGCCATGAGCATGAGATGCTTATAGCCAGGGCAAACAGGATACTGGGACTTCACTTTTCCGCATGGGACGTTATTGTCAGTTCAGAAGGAAGACTTTACCTGCTGGACTGCAATCCCGGTCCCTACATCTGGTGGATAGGCCCGTATTATTCCAGGATTGTCATGTCGGCCCTCTCCCGGCTGATGGCATGTTACATTGATAAAGGAAATACCGGTGAACTGCCGCACGAAGGCAGATCATTTACTTCTGAGGCCAGAAGCCTCAACAAGCAGGATGAAAGGCTAAGTGACATTCTCTCTGGCATTTCCGACAGCTGGAAAACATTATTAAGGCTCAGAAACTAAAGCAGGAGTTTTACCAGGCCGGACAGTTATTTTTCTTTCTTTACTGCCATCAATAATATACTATAGGATCTTTTTTAATCCTCAGCCTCCAGTTCCTTTTTATAAAACGGCAGAATTATGTAAGTATAAACCTGGCAGCCCACACAGATATTCAGTGCTGCTTCAAGCATTGCAAATAAGATTAAAACCAATGCCAGCACATGACTGCTTACCGTCAATCCCGAATAATAAAGCAGGGTGATAACAGCTGTAAATACGAAGCCCAGTCGGGCGGCAAATATTTTTGGAGCTTTAGGTATTTTTATTACAGGCAGCCTTAATATCCTTGTAAAAGCAGAGGCAAGTCCGCTTAAAGGGCTGTATTTAAGAGGAGTAAAAGTACGGATAAAAAAATCCGCCATTAAGAACCAGATGATATAAACGTTGTCCGAAACCAGATATGTACTTAAGAGGACAGCTACTAAAAAGCCGGTAATTCTCACGGAATATTCATTTACCCGTTCCGGCGACAGAGGGCATATTACAGATCTCATCCTCAGCCTTTCTTAACTTATTATAGTATCCACAATTAATCACACAGCCATTAATAATAATCTAAAAATCTCATAATGAGATGCGAGGTGTTTTTTTATTTTAAAATCACATTATTTGAAGTAATTACAGCCAGGCATCTGAATAACCGGTTGCAGCCTCAGGCCTGAAGAAAACCCATTAATTATATTATGCTCAAATTTCTTATCTTAAGTATAAGCAACATGTGAGTAATTGGGTAAAAAGATGAATGTGTTTTTGATTGTAGATATACAGAACGATTTTCTGCCTGGCGGCTCGCTTGCCGTTAAGGACGGCGACAGGATAATTCCTCTTATTAACGGGCTGCAGGAGAAGTTTGGCCTTGTGGTTGCAACCCAGGACTGGCATCCGAAGGATCATAAAAGCTTTGCTTCAAACCATCAAGGTAAAGTTCCTTTCGACCGTATTACACTGGGCGGACTTAATCAGGTCCTCTGGCCCGATCACTGCGTACAGGGCTCCAAAGGGGCGGCCTTTTCTGAAGAATTCAACATGAACCGTGTGGAAGCCATTTTCCGCAAGGGAATGGATCCCGAGATAGACAGCTACAGCGCATTTTATGACAACGGGCATAAAAAGTCCACCGGCCTTGCTGATTACCTGAGAGGAAGGAAGACAGACAAAATCTATATGGCAGGCCTGGCCAGGGACTACTGCGTTTATTATTCAGTTAAAGATGCACTCAGGGAAGGTTTCAATATTGCAGTTATTGAAGACGCCTCAATGCCCATAGACTTTAATGAATCAGAAGAAAAGATGAATGAAATAAGACAGCTTGGGGCTGAGATAATTCACAGCAGCAGCCTCTGAAAAAAGTTCCCTCACCTGTATTCAAATCAAATCATTACCCCATGGATAAATAATGGCATTTCCAAGTTTCCGGTAATTAAATTTATTGACTGTGCCGTAATGAGGCAGCTTTTAGTTTAAGCCTGTGCTTCATCAGGGCATTAAATCAGTGTTACTATTCACCATTTTGAAGGAGGCAGTATGACGGCCCAGGAAAACAAGGAAATGATCAGCGGTATTTTCGACAAGATTAACCGCCAGGATTTCGAAGGCACCATGAAGTTCTTTGACAAGGACGCCCAAACCACTATTGTCCCGAGAGAAAATATCTTCAAGGGCCCGGAAGGATTCAGACAGTTTCTGCAGTTCCGAATGAGCATTTCTTCCGATGTAAAATATGACATTACTAAAATTGTAAGCTGCGAGGATACAGTAGCGGTTGAATATGCATTAAAGGGAAAAAATGACGGGAAATATCCTTTCCCCGAGTTTGGAGAATTTCCTGCCAGCGGAAAGAATATTAATCTCAAATGCTGTGACTTAATTACCATTCAGGATGGGAAGATAATAAGCTGGAAGTCGTATACCGATCTTACCACAATTATGCGCCAGATGGGAATTCTGCACGAGCTGGTGCACCATTAAAATTTCAAACCTCATATAAGTTGAATTTGCCTGCCAGGTGCAATGGCCCTTGACAGGCAAATTTTAGAATGCCATTTCATAAGCACAAACACTACTGCTTGCTTCACTTTGTAAACTGCCTTTCTGCTCTTGCTACTGCTCAAGAAAGTCTGCAACAGCTTTGTTTACCGTCTGGGATCCACATCCCAGGCTGGAGATGCTGTTTGAAGGCGAAGAGGAGACGCCGTTACAAAAGGCATCGACAGCAATGACAAAATATTTTGAACTGTCAAGGAGCCTGCCAGGCCCCACATTTGACTTAAGCCGCTCGCTTGTGCCGGAAGCCCATGTGGGCATCAGACAGCGAGGGCAAGCTCTTCTTTTTCTATTTCAAGCACTCTTAAAAGCTCGTCGGCGTTTATATCCGTTTCTATCCCTTCTTTATGCCAGTGGTTCCTGCATCCGCAATAGTCCAATAGCACGCATTGAGCTGCAATATCAAGGCCCTTCATTTCAAGCCCGCCGGTAATTAAGTTCAATATGCAGGCTACCCCAACAACACCGGTATTTTTATTCATGCCCCACGTTTTAAGCCATGAAGTGAAGTCTGATGAATGAGGTATAATATGGACTTCAAAGCCGTACTTTTTCCCCAGTCTGGAATACTGGTTAATTCTGCAATCCTTACTGCAGGCGGTGCAGATAAGGTCCAGCGATTTTTTCTTTGCCCTGCATTTTTCATCGTTATGCAGCCTCATGCAGGCAGGCAGAAGGACGGATTTACCGGACGTCTTCCTGAAACAGGTTAGAAAGGCCCTGTTCATGATCTCTGCGCCGAACATTCCAAGGTGATATTCAACTTTTTTTCTGCGGCAGAAAATGTAATCTTCAGTCCATTTGTGGCCTTCCAGCTGATTCTGCTGGAAACTTTTAACATTGCCAGTGTAGCATCCCAGCATTATTTCGCTTTTAAGTTCAAACCAATCTGCAAAGGCAGCATTTTCTTTCATATAATTTATTGTTTCTTCTTCAGAGGAATCAAAATACTCCTTCCACATTTTGAAACGCTTTACTTCCTCTTTAAATTCCCCGGTAGCCTCCAGCCAGAGCAGTAGTTTCTCCAGCTTTGAAAGGTCAATCTGCGGTAAAGAACTTTCTTCCGGAACGAGGAATAATGTGAATAAGACGCCTCTTAGAGAATCTATATATTTTTTGGCTCTCCTGTATTTTCTGCGCAGGTTAAAGAGTCCAACAAGCAAATGCCCCACAAAAGGATTTAACTTTTGTGCCCCGCTGCCATAAGTTCTCCAGTATACTCCGAGAGAAAGAAATTCATACATATACTCGTTTACTGAGCGGAGCTTTTCCATGCGGCTATTCTCGAGGTACTTCATATATGATTTTACAACGGGCAAAAACTGCCTTTCGGCTTCCAGAAGAATGCTGTCGGTAAAACGTTCAATATCTGAATAATATTTATCAGAGTTTTCCTCACCGTTTCTTAATGAATATGTTATAGCCTTCATTTTAATTTCCCTCATTTTACCTGTTTCCCATGAATTATTTTTCAGCAGCCCTGTTTTGGCTTACCGATCTGATAACTTCAAAGATCTTTTCAAATTCAGTAGTTTTATCGAAAAAGTAATCTGCACCAGCCTCAAGGCACTTCCTTTTAACCACTTCAACAGGGTAATTTGTAAGTACAATAAAAACGGTTTCACCCGATTTGCCGGGCTTGAGATTCTGCAGAATCTCAAGCCCGGTCATTGAAGGCATTTGCACGTCAAGTATCATTATATCGGGTCTTTTCCTCATAAACCATTCGACTGCCGCTCTGCCGTCGCCTGTCTGCCAGGCAAGTTCAATTTCAGGAATTCTTTTCAGTTTCTGCGCCAGGCGATGTCTTATCAGTTCTGAATCGTCTGCAATAGCGGCCTTAATTTTATCCATTTAAGTTCCTTAAAGCTGTAAATTCTTTTCTTACACCAGTAAATTTACAGAGAGCGGGCAAGGGTAAAAATTGGCAATTTGCGGATAATTTTGTAGTCCAGGGACTATAGGAGTTATTCCCTTAATTGGATGAGTTGGTATGGGAAAGCGTTCTTAAAGGTAAAGAGCAGGTCTTTACCTTTAATCCAGCAATTTATGTTTTAAGGCGTAATGTGTAAGTTCCACGTTATTTTTAAGTTTTAGTTTTTCTAGTATCCTGTCGCGGTACGTGCGGACAGTTTTTACGCTGATAAACATTTCATCTGCAATTTCCTCTACATCCTTACCTGATACAATTAAACGCAGTGTCTGGAATTCCCTGTCGGAAAGCAGGTTATGCGGTTCATCATCAGATTTTGATGACAGGTCGCGCACAAGTTTTTCAGCAAGTGCCGCGCTTACGTATTTGCCACCTTCATAAATCTTTTTTACGGCATTTACCAGTTCTTTTGGAGCCGCAACCTTATTCATATAGCCCGCAGCTCCCATTTTAAGGGCCCTTACGGCAAGCTGATCCTCGGGATGAACGCTCAGCATGAGGACCGGGAGCCCCGGCTTGATCCTCTGAATTTCCCTGAGTACATCGAAACCGTCTCGGCCGGGCATTTCAAAGTCGAGCATTACAACGTCCCAGTCCTCGGCTGATACCTTTTCAAGGACCTCGTTGCCGTCCAGGGCCTCGCCGGCAACGTTAATATCCTTAGACTGGGAGACGATCTGTTTTAATCCCTCTCTTACTACAGGATGGTCATCGGCAATTAAAAGTTTTATCATGAATGCAGTTCCGCTTTATTGAACATTATTTTATTTGAAGGGTATCTGAACGCTTACAGTTGTCCCCTTTCCGGGTTTACTTTCAAATTCAGTTGTGCCGCCGAAGAGATAGGCGCGTTCCTTCATACCGAGCAGGCCAAAGGATTTAGCTTTTTTAAAGTCCTCTTCGGTAATACCCTTACCGTTGTCCTTTATTTCCATCAGATAGTTTGATCCTTCCTCAATAAAAGATACAGTTACCCTGGTAGCATTTGCATGGCGCATTATGTTTGTAAGAGATTCCTGAAGTATGCGGAATACCGCAGTCGACTTATCGCGCCCGAGCTTGATTTCGGGGACTGTCAGGAAGCATTCGCAAGGAATTCCGCTTCTTGCCCGGAAGTCATCGGCCAGCCACTCTATGGCCGCTTCAAGCCCCATGCTGTCCAGGATAACAGGCCTTAGTTCGCTTGCAATTTTGCGGACTGATTTAACCGTTGTATCAATCAGGCTGGAAGCTGATGCAATTTTATCCAGGAGCTGCTCTTTATTTGAGAGTTCACTGTTATCGTTAACGAGATCCTCAAGGAATGATATATCCATTTTAAGCCCCGTAAGATACTGCCCCAGTTCGTCGTGGATTTCGCGTGCTATGTATGTGCGTTCCTCCTCACGTGCAGCCTGCAGGTGTGCAGCAAGCCTGCGGAGCTCTTCCCTGGAGTTCTGCAGGCTTCGTTCTGCAACTTTCTCACGTGTAACTTCTTTTAGAAGCGTAAGTATTGCAGGCTTCCCTTCGTAAACAATGGGCACAGAGTTCGTCTGCACAAAGACTTCCCTTCCATCCGGAAATACCGTCTTAAACTCATAAGGCTCAAGAATGGCGCCTGAAATGATTTTGTTTGTCCTTTCGACAATTATTTCCCGTTCACGCTCCGACAGGTTGTCTACGGCGTTAACGGGTTTGTTCAGAATATCTTCAGCTTTCCGGGCGTTGTAAATCCTGACTGCCGCAGGATTGACGTAAACCCACTTATAGTCCCTCTGTATACCAATTCCTATCGGCGAGGATTCAACTAGTGTCTGGTAGCGCTTTTCGCTTTCGCGCTGGGCTTTTTCCGCCTTTTCCTTTGCCGCACGCGCTCTGAGTGTTGAAATGCCGAATGATATATCGTTTGCCAGCTGTTCCAGCAGTGACTTTTCTTCTGAATTAAACAGGTCGGCCTTATCCCCATAGATCACAAGGACGCCAAATGGCACCTGGTTTTCCATTAGGGGTGCGGCATAAATGCACATATAGCCGCGCTCCAGGCAAGTCTGCCTGAGCTGAGGACTTGGCAGATCGCGCTCAATATTATGCAGCATGGCGGGCTTTTTAGTTCTGACTGCAATGCCTGTAGGCCCCTGGCCGAAATAGTTATTTCCCCAGGAAAGTTTTACGTGCTTGAGGTATCCGTCCTCATAACCCTTCCAGGCTGCAGGGCGGATCAGTTTTTCGGCATCATTCTCAAGGTAGCCCACCCAGGCCATTCTGTAGCCTTCTATGTTGCATATGATATCCAGAACATCATTAAGAAAAGTAAGCTCATCGGTTGCGCGAATTATTATCTGGTTTACCTGTGTAATAGCCTTAAGGGCTCGGTTAAGTCTCTTTTGCTCCTCTTCGGCATTTTTGTAGTAAGATACATCTGTAGTAAAGCCCTCAATTGCCTCCAGCAGCCCGTCGGGCGAGTAAATACCCTGCCCCTGCTCCCAGACCCACTTAAGTTTTCCCTCAGCAGTCACTATTCTGTAATATATTGTAAACGGAACCCCATTGTTGACTGCAGTATATATTTTTTCGAAAGCCTCATAAATGTCGTCGTGATGGATAACGCTTCCCATAGCAACGTTATATTTCCTTATAAGTTCGTCAGGATGGTATCCGGTAAGTGCATAGGCGCCTTCGCTTACATACTCCATTACCCAGTCCCTGTCCATTCTCAGCCGGTATGCCATGCCCGGAAGGTTTTTGACCAGAGTGGACATACGGCGCTGGCTTTCCTGGAGTGATTTTTCGGAGAGAATTCTTTCAGTTATATCCTTTGCAAAGCCAATCAGCTGCCTTGAGCCGTTGGAATCTGTTATGGCCGACTCAGTGATATCGAGTATTATGCGCCTGCCGTCTTTATGGTTAATAGTCCGGTTAACAGCTGCCCGGCTTGACTTTTCAGGTATATCCGCCCCATTGCATTCATTTGACGGTGCAGTATCTGTGCTGATATCCGCCTCAAACTCTTTGAGCATTCTGCCCGCGAGTTCCTTGGGGTCGTACCCGGTAACGTTCTTTACAGAAGGAGAGATATAACGGATTCTCCCGTCTTCAGAGCACTCATAAAAAAATATATCCTGGCTGCCCTCTACAATAAGGCGGTAACGGGCCTCGCTTTCACGAAGGGATTTTTCAATTTTCTTGTAGTTTGTTACATCTCGTGCGGCTGCAAAGACCATTTTTTCTTCGCAGTACGATTCTGCAATCCAGAGCAGCCATTTATAGGATCCGTCTTTACATTTGTAGCGGTTTATAAAAGAAGGCGCCTCGCCATCCGGGCTGATGCTGTCTGTTTCAAAACCTTTCACCTCAAGGTCATCGGGATGAATGAATTCAGTTACGGGTTTTGAAAGCAGCTCCTCAATAGTGTAGCCCAGACAGGCCTCCCATGCAGGGTTCAGGATTTTGAAGTACCCGTCGTAGCCGATTACTGCAAACATTTCTGTAGAAAGCGCAAATAACCGGCGCAGATCCTCATTTTTTATATTATCAATCATTGCTGTTTTTTCAGTAAAATACCTGTTTTGATTTTTTATAGCAAGTTGAATTAGAAAATTCCGTTTACCGGAAACTGTTTTACCGGGAACTGTTTACCAGACAAACGTTCCTGCCGCGCCGGAAGCCAGTGAGGCAGTTATTGTCTTATCTCCCACTTGCATATTAAATGCCTTTGCAGATGACCCGTTATTCAGAACAATTACAACCACTTTACCCTCAGGCGTCAGGAAAGCAACATTCGGCAGGTCAGTCGGCATATTAGATTCAATTCTCTTTGAGCCGGGTCTTACAAATTTGGATGCATGTGCCATAATGTAATAGCCGACGTTACGTGTCACCTGGCTGCCTTCTATTGTAATGGAGCCAAGGCACTGATCGCAGCCGCCGGCGGTATGAGGCGTGAGGCTTGCATTTGAGGCCAGGTTCCACTCCAGAACAGTTTTGCACCAGTTTCTTGAAGCACCGATTATCAAATCATTAATATGAAATTTAAGATTATCTGCAAAGCTGCTTCCGGCACCCACCCACTGCTCGGTGAAGTAAAGGTTTTTATCGGGATGTGCATTATGCACCAGGCTCAGGTCACTGATGCTGCCGCCATAAAGATGAAAAGCTGAGCCGTCAATATATTTTTTTGCATCGGGATCGTTCAGAACAGAGATCGGGTAATCGGTACGGTCTGCATTGTGGTCATAAATAATAATCTTTGTATTTATTCCAACACTCTTGAATGCGGGTCCAAGACTGGTCCTTATAAATTCGGCCTGCTGTGTTGCGGGCATTACCATGCTTGGGTTATTCCCGCCATGCAGAGGCTCATTCTGCACTGTAATTGCATCTATGTTAATGCCTTTATTTTTCATACCCATAATGTATGAGATGAAATATTTCGAGTAAGCATCGTAGTATTCAGGCTTAAGGCTTCCGCCAACGCTTTTGCCGGTTGTTTTCATCCACAGGGGTGCCGACCATGGTGAAGCAAGAATTTTTATGGCGGGATTTATTGCCAGAATTTCCTTTAGCAATGGTATAAGGTATTTCTCATCTTCAGCAAGTGAGAATTTATTCATATTCGCGTCAGTTTCGCCTGCAGGAAGGTCATCGTAAGAAAAAACCTTTGCATCGAGGTCACTGGCGCCGATGCTTATTCTTAAGTAGCTTATGCCTATATTCTTATCCTTATAATCAAACAGTTCAGTCAAAAGCTGTTTTCTTTCAGCAGCAGGCATATTATAAATATGGTATGCACTTCCCCCTGTTAAAGCACAGCCGAAGCCATCCATCTCCTGATATGCTTTATCTGAAATTACGGTAATGGTATTTATTCCGCCCACAGCCGGAGCCGTGGCAATACTTTGCTGTTCAGTAAAATAGGTTTTCTGCGCCGGATCAGTAAGCCAGAATTGAACGTTTATGTTCTCCTGCGAAGCCGGGCTGGTCACATTATCCTTTTTCTTGCAGCCGTAAGAAAGTCCGGAGGAGGCAAGAAGCAGGATCACAATTAAAAGATGACAGATAGTCGTTTTCATTGAGCGGTCCGTTTGATAATTCACTTAACTTCACCATTATTTATTTTGAATTGACTGAAATTACTTCCCAAAAGTAGGATTTAGACCGAAGCAAAACAAATACAAACGGAAAATTCTTCAAAATACTTTCTCTTTTTAGAGCCCTGTCTTTATAGTCCATGGACTACAAAATAATCCGTCTTTTGCCAATTTATCTGCTGCCGGCCAGAGAGTAGATTTACTATGTAAGTTTTCAAAACACTAATGACAATATAAATGGAGTTAAAAATGAAAAAGGCATTACTTATCGTTTTATTACTTGCCTCTGCAACATTTGCACAGAGGAAATCATTTTTCGAAGGAGAAATGGACAATGGCGGATTTGGCGGACCTCAGGTAAAGTTCTCATCTGTTAAAAATAACTTTGGAGTCCTTGTAGGCGCCTACGGCGGCTGGCTGATCAATCATCAGTTCATGATCGGCGGCGGCGGATACGGCCTTGCAAACAACATCAAGGCAAACAGCGACGTCCAGAAGGTATTTAACTACAGCTCACAGCCTTATATTAACTTCGGCTACGGCGGCGGCGTTCTGGAATATTATTTCAATCCCAATAGCCTTCTGCACTCATCGGTCTCATTGCTCATCGGCGCAGGCGGGGTTTCTTACCGTTCAGCTAACCATGACACCGATTTACTCTCAGACGAGTGGAATGATGATAGTAACGCAGATGCAGTTTTTGTGCTCGAACCCGGAGTAAGCGGGGAATTGAATATTGCAAAATATATGAAAGTAGGATTTAATGTAAGCTACCGTTTTGTTAACGGCGTTGACACCTATGGCTTAAAGGATTCTGATTTCAGCAACTTTTCAGGCGGAATTACGTTGAAGTTCGGAGTATTCTAAAATTCATCAGTGCCTAAGCACTCTTAAAAAAGACTTCCATTAACCGGCCTTTTGTAAGTAACAGGCCATCTGATATGCCCGGGAAACAGCTTCGAAGCTGCTTTTCCGGGCTTTTTTGTTATAGGAGACAATTTAATTCGACAACCATCAAATTATATTTGCGATAAGGAAAATTATTTCTTATTTTTACTTTGATACTTATCAAAATAAATTGACGGGATATTTAATGGAAATCAAGGAAAGCATAAGCATAATGAAGGCGCTCGGGGATGAATCGAGGCTCCTGATTGTAAATTCACTGGTGGAAAAGCCGATGTACCTGGAAGAACTTGCAAAACGGCTGAACCTTTCGGAATCGACTGTGAGCTTCCATATGAAGAAACTAGAGGCTTCGGGACTTGTATGCAGACAGAAAGAGCAGTATTATGCCGTATTTCACATAAATAAAGATATATTTTCAAGTACATTAGAAGATATTATTTCATTCGTGAATGTGGAAAAGCCGGTTCAGGATGAAAGAATGAAAGAATACAGGAAGAAGGTAATTGACTCATACTTCAGCGGAGGAAAGCTTTTAAGAATTCCATCCCAGCACAAAAAGCGCCTCATAATTCTTGAGGAGATAGTTAAGCTCTTTGACAGGAGCAGGACGTACCCTGAAAAGGACGTTGATTCGATGCTGGGAGAAGTAAATGAAGACTACTGCTCCATAAGGCGTTATTTTATTGATGAAGGGATGATGAATAGAGAAAGAGGAAGCTACCGGGTGAGTCCCCGATTCAGGAATAATTCGGGAACAGACACACCGGAATTCCTTTCTAAAAAAAAGGATACAGTCAGGACGCAATTAATACCGGAGAAGAAAATGGATGCTTCAAAAAGAAAAGAAATTATCAGAGATTATAAAGAAAAGGACCGCCCGACCATGGGCGTCTACCAGTTAAGGAATCTGAAAAACGGCAAGATATTCCTTGGCAGCGGAAAGAACCTGGAAGCTAAAAGAAACCTGCACATGGTGGCTCTTAAGGAATGGGGGCTGCACGAGATCAAAGAGCTTCAGGAAGCCTGGAATGAACTGGGAGAAAAGGGCGTGGCCTTCGAAATTCTGGACGTACTTGAACCAAAAAAAGATGCTCCAGTTAATTATAACTACGCAAAAGACATCGCGTTCTTAGAAGAGATGTGGCTTGAGAAGCTTCAGCCATACGATGACAAAGGCTATAATAAAAGGAAAATTAAAAAAGAACAATAAACCGTGGAGGGGATCATGCCGGAGAAAACAGCAGTAGAGCTTGGCAGTGTGCAGCTGACCCTGCTTCTTCCTTTATGGGGCCGAGCCGTTGAAACCAGGAAAGAAAAGCCCTTACTGAAGGATGAAACCGCACTTGAGATCATCAGCAGGATGGATTATGATTTTTCTGACATGGCCCGGAAAATCCACGACGTCACACAGTTTGAGTGGATTGCCCGCAGCATTCATATAGACAGGACAATCAGGGAGTTTCTTGCCAGACACCCTAAAGCTTCAATTGTAAATGCAGGATGCGGACTGGATACAACGTTCGACAGGGTCGATAACGGAAGCCTCTTGTGGTACGACCTGGACCTGCCTGATGTGATTGAGCTGAGGCGTAAGTTTATAGGCGAAACCCCGAGAAGAAAGTTTATAGCCTGCTCGTTTCTTGATGAAAGCTGGTTCAGGCAGCTTAAGGCCGGTGACGGAGTCCTGTTTATGGCAGCAGGCGTGATGTATTATTTTAATGAAAGCCAGGTAAAAGATATTTTCAGCAAGCTTTCGTGCGCTTTCCCTGGCGCCGAATTTATTTTTGACGCGGCGTCCCCAATTGGTGTCAAAACTGCCAATGAAAAACTCCTCCAGAGGGTAGGCATCAATGAAAGTGCATTTATGAAGTGGGGGCTGCAGGACTCCAGCGCAATTAAGGACTGGAATATCAAGCTGGAATCTGTAGAAGAGTACCCGATGTTCAGGCACATGAAGAAGGGGCTGCCCCTGAGGACTAAAATCGTTGCCTCAATGTCGGACCATTATAAAATGATGTATATGGTACATCTGAAGTTTTAAGTTTAGCGCAAATGAAATGCCATCGGGATTTGATTTCTGATGGCACTTTCAATTATTTATCATCCTTTCACATTTAACTTCTTCTGATTGCTCCTTAAAATTTGTAAATTTCCCCCGGATAATTTCTATCCTCTGCTATTTTTAATTAAAGGAGTTTCTACAAATGAATTTTGAATATAACATACCGACAAAAATTTTGTTCGGCGCAGGCAAGCTTGAGAATCTTGCCACAGAAAAACTTCCGGGCAGGAAAGCCTTAATAGTAACTACAAACGGCACTTCAATGAAGAAGTACGGTTACCTGGACAGAGTAATTACGCTGCTTAAAAAGAAAGGGATCGATTCGGTGGTGTTTGATAAAATACTTCCGAACCCGATAAGGCTCCATGTAATGGAAGGTGCTAAAGCGGCAAAGGAGAATGGCTGCGACTTCGTTATAGGGCTTGGAGGCGGAAGCGCAATTGACTCGTCAAAAAGTATAGCCGTAATGGCCAAAAACCCGGGAGACTACTGGGATTACATTCACGCCGGAACGGGCAAGGGCAAGGCGGTCCTTCAGGGTGCGCTCCCGATTGTTGCTATTACAACTACTGCAGGCACCGGAACTGAAGCAGATCCATGGACTGTGATTACACACGAAGAGCGCAATGAAAAGATTGGCTTTGGAAACAACGATACATTCCCCTGTCTTTCAATTGTAGATCCCGAACTGATGACCTCTGTTCCTCCTCATTTAACGGCATATCAGGGTTTTGACGCGTTTTTTCATGCTGCCGAAGGCTATATTTCAAAAATAGCAAACCCGATAAGCGACATTTTCGCTCTTAAAAGCATTGGGCTTTTAAGCCGGTTTCTGCCCCAGGCCGTAAAAAATGGGTTGGATCTGGAGGCCAGAACAAATGTGGCCCTTGCAAATACACTTTCCGGCATGGTGGAGTCAACTTCCAGCTGCACGTCAGAACATTCTATGGAGCACGCTTTAAGCGCCTTTCATCCTGAACTGCCGCACGGGGCAGGGCTTATAATGCTGTCGGTTTCATACTTCTCATTTTTTGCCAGGGTCGTCCCGGCCAGGCTCTCACAGATGGCCGAAGCAATGGGAAGAAACGTCAAGGGGCTTACCGAAGAAGAAGGCGCATGCAAGTTTATTGAAGCCTTAAAGGAAATGCAGGAGTGCTGCGGCGTAAGCGAACTTAAGATGTCGGACTACGGCATTCAGGAGTCTGAGATTGAAACACTTGCCCGGAATGCAAGGGAGACGATGGGAGGACTTTTCACGCTTGATCCTTACAGCCTCTCGCACGAAGAGACCGTATCTATAATAAAAAATTCGTATAAATAATTCTGCATTTTATTTACTTTATTCCCGCCGTTTATACCAGTTCACAGCGGGAATAAGGTTATAGTTTAACCTCTTTTGAAGCATCAGTTTAATCCCCTTAACCACAGGAAGAGTTTTCATGGGGACCTGCCCCAAATTCGTTTTTAACCCATTGTAACTTCAACTTCATTTTCTGTTCCGGGAGCCTGAACCGGTACCGGACCTTCAATGGGCTCTCCATTTACCGATATGCATTTAACTCCCTTTTCAACTCCATCGGGGTTCAGGACTTTTATGTTATAAAGTGCGCCGCGCCATTTCCTTTTTACCTCGAAGCCCGTCCAGTCTTTTGGTATGCACGGGTCAATTACAAGCCCATAGTAAGATGGCCTTATGCCGAGGATATATTTTGTTACTGCCGTATAGAACCATCCCGCTGTTCCCGTAAGCCACGGGTGCCTTGCACGTCCGAAGGCTGTGTGGTCACGCCCCATAATAAACTGGCAGTATGAGTAAGGTTCAGCCTGGCGGATCTCAATAATATCATTCTGGTTATAAGGGAGTATTGCGTCATAGAACTTCATTGCACGGCTTCCGCGGCCCAGTTTGCATTCTGCAATAACGGCCCAGGGATTCGGGTGGCTGAATATGGAGCCGTTTTCTTTTATGCCTTTATAGACTCTTGTAATATATCCAATATCATCATCGGGCGTTGAGTAGGCCGGCCAAACAAGGTGAAGCCCATATTGGGAAGAAAGGTATTTATCAACAGAGTCCATGCATTTCATTCCCCTTTCGGCATCTGCTACTTCCGAATAGACTGCCCAGCTTTGAGAGTTGAGGAATATTTTGCCCTCCCCGGTTTTATGTGTCCCGATTTTGATGCCTTTTTTTGTAAATCCTCTTAAATACCACTCCCCGTCCCAGAGTTCCCTTTGGCAAGCTTCCTTAACTTTCCCGGCCATCTCCGTATATTTCTGAACGTCATCCTGACGCCCCAGTTTCTCAGCTGAAACCAGAAATATATTTATGGCCCAGTAATGCATAAATGATACCATGGCGCTTTCGCCTCCGCCTAAATTAAGGCAGTCATTCCAGTCGGCACGAAGTCCCTGGCATATGCCGTTTTTGCCCGTGTACTCTGCAGAAAAGTCGAGTATCTTTTTGAGGTGCTCATATACCGTTGCCTCACCCTTGTCTGCAAAAGGCACAACATAGTCGAAGAAGTCCAGGTCACCCGTTTCCACAATCCACTCGCAGATTGAGGCCACCAGCCAGAGGGCATCATCGGAACATACATCCTTGATGCCATGGATTATATCCTGCGGGCTTGGTGTTGGTACAACGGTAGGAAGTTTAACCCCGGGCAGCTTATCCTCCTCAGGCTCAAAGACATTCGGGTCAAACAGATGAAGCCCATAGCCCATTGAGGTATGGCCGCGCAAAAGCTGCAGAATTCTTTCTTTTGTCTTTACCGGGTTGGTATGTACAACTCCCATTACGTCCTGCGATGTATCGCGGTAACCCAGGCCGGTGCGGCCGCCTACCTCAACAAATGAAGCAAAGCGCGACCAAATGACGCATACCTCGGCCTGATAGAGCGTCCAGATATTTATCATAGTGTTAAGCCCCGCGTGAGGAGTACTGACCTGGAAGATGGAGAGTTTGCCATCCCAGTATTCTTTTAACTTTTGAAAAGCATTATCGACATTATTAAAATCGGAATACTTTTCCTTTATTTTATACCCATTTTCTTCTCTTGAGCCAACGCCAAGCATAAATATGAGCCTTGTCTCTTCACCAGGCTCAAGCGTAAGTTTTTTGTGCAGCGAAGCGCAGTGGTTATTTCCAAGCTCGGTGGAGTTTCTTAAGAAGCCTTCTTCTACAGCAGCAGGATTTGTTTCCGTATGGTAGTCCCCGATAAAAATGTCGCGCACGGCATCAAAGCCGTCGGGATCAAAGTTTGAAGCAAAGAAATGATAAGTCCACGGCTCATAGAAGAAATCGTATTCAATGATGCCGTCCTTATAATTTGAGCCGCTTGCATAAAGGCTCATCTGCAGGTTCTGGTTGTCAATTTCAATATGGTGAAAAGAGAACTCAAGGTAAGTAAAAACGCTCAGCTTTCTACTATTATTTCCATTATTTTTTATTTTAACATCCCACAGTTCCACATCATCTCCAAGCGGTACAAAGAGGAGCTGTTCAGATTCAATACCGTTATAATCCGACTGAAACCTGGAGTAACTAAGCCCGTGTCTCGTTGTATATTTTGCCTTTGAGAGGTCTTTTCCCACGGGCTGCCAGGAGACTGACCAGTACTCGCCTGTTTCATCATCGCGAATATAGACGTAATGGCCGGGGCGGTCCAGAGGTATCCCGTTCTGCCGGAAACGCGTAATCCTGTGGTGCTCGGGTGATTTATAAAAAGAGTAACCGCCGGCATTGTGCGAAATAACCGTGCAGAAATCCTCCACTCCAAGGTAGTTCGTCCAGGAAACGGGAACGTCAGGGCGCTCTATTACATACTCCCTGTTCAAGTCATCAAAATAGCCGTAATTCATCTGAAAATCTCCTGAAATATATTCAGTCTGTGATATTAATTTATTCGTTAATACTAGCCTTCATTTCTTCCTTCTCCGCCTTTTCATCGATGTGTTCTGTAAACGGTACAAGCCAGGTAACCAGAAACGATGGGATAGTGGCAATAATAACCCATATAAAGAAATTTTTGTAACCCAGAAAGTCAGATAAAAGTCCACTTATCATTGAAGGGATCATAAAGCCCAGATTCATCAGAGCCGTAGCAAAAGCATAATGCGCCATTTTATATTTGCCGGGTGCAATCTGCTGCATCATAAAAAGAATAAGCCCAACAAATCCAAACCCGTAGCCGAAATACTCAAAGACAACGGCAAGGCTGATAATGGCAAAGTCCGTGGGAGTTGTGATGGCCAGAAATGCATATACCGCAAACGGAATATTAAAGAAGCACGCCAGAATGAACAAAGATTTTTTCAGTCCGCGCTTCGCAGTAAAGTAACCTGCCAGAATTGAACCGAGCACAAATGCCGCAGCACCGAATACGCCGTAGATTATTCCTATTTCGGAAGTGCTAAGTCCCAGGCCTCCTTGCGTGCGCGCTGAGCGCAGGAAAAGCGGTACAATCTTTACTGCCTGACCTTCGGCAAACCTGTAGAAAACTATAAATGCAATTGCCCACCAGATATTTTTCTTCTTAAAGAATGTTTTGACCACATCCCAGAAAGTTGAAAAAGCTTCATTTAAGTTCTGAACCCTGGCCGCCTTGTTACCTGCTGGCAGCATTTTCATATGATACAGGCTCAGTCCTAACAATACAAGTCCGAAGATGCCCATTACAATCATCCATGCCTGTGTGACTCCCGCGCTCACTTCAAGCCTGCCTGCGATATAGACCAGTGCCCCCTGAGAGAATACCTTGGCTATATTATAAAATGCCCCCTGCCAGCCAATAAACTTGGACTGCAGCTTTTCTGAAAGCACATTTATATAAAGCCCGTCGGCAGCAATGTCGTGTGTAGCCGAGTTAAAAGCAATGATTGCAAAAAGGACGAGTGAATACTTGAAGAACCCGGATAAAGGCAGCGTAAGGGCAAGGAGCCCAAATGCGACACCGCCTATGAACTGCGTGGCAACAACAAAATACTTTTTTGTCTTGAACATCTCGAGCAAAGGTCCCCAGAACGGTTTCAATGTCCAGGGCCACGCAATAAGCGTTGTAAAGAAAGCAATCTGAGAATCAGAAAGGCCCATATCCTTGTACATCAGCACGGATACCGTTGCAACCGCAACAAAGGGAAGTCCCTCGGCAAAATAAAGTGTAGGGACCCAGAATGCAGGACTAAGTTTTTTTCCTGTAAAATTATTCATCTGATTACCCGTAAAAATTATTACTATGCAACACGCCAGGCCAGTTAAACTTCAGCAAAGAATGGGCTGCTTTCACAAGAAAGCAGCCCATAAAGGAGTGTTATGATCTAAATTACTTTAATAAAGCCATTTTCTTTGTCAGCATTTGGCCGTTCTGCTGCAGTGTATAGAGGTAAATGCCGGAGGCCATTCTGTTCAAATCAACTTTGTACTCGTATGTTCCGCTTATCTTAAATTCATTATTCAGAATCGTTGTAACCAGTCTGCCCTGTATGTCATAAATTTTAAGAGTAACATTTCCGCTTTGGGGCAGGTCGAACTTGATATTGGTCGAAGGGTTAAAAGGATTCGGATAAGCTTCATATAGTGTAAAGTGTTTTGGAACAACTGAAGAATAATTTTTCACACCGCTTATAGCCATATTGAACCAGTTCAGATCGCCAATCGGCTTTCCGTCAGTAGATGCAGTAAGAAGTGTAGCATTGGTATATTTCAGGTCCTTAGCTTCGGGCAGCGGCCACTGAGGAATCCAGTTAACACCCTGCATAACGTGCTGGAGGTGATAACCCCAGACCTCAGTTGATATTTTTGCAGTTCTTACGGCCTTGAAATATTCCAGGAATCCGACGCCGAACTCCGGCTTATTGTCCATTACGGAGTCAATTGAAGGTCCAAATCCGGGGTCAACGTTCTGATTATTTGCCTCAACAAATCCGGGCCACGTTGTAGAATCAGCAAACATATTTGTAGTTCTCTGGTTCATCCAGGTTGCCGTAATAACCGAGTCCACATGAGCAGTATCGTTCCATGCCTTTATATAGTCAATAACTCGTTGCGGCCAGAAATACGTATTATTCTTGACCTCAACCGTTCTTTTTGCTTCAGCCAGCATTCTGACATTTGCATTTGTAGAATCCTGAGGGTCGAATATCTTGGCAATTGCCACGTTCAGTGTATCGAAATCAATTAATGAACCTTTTTCAGGAGAGCGCAGCTGGTCCCACCACGGGTATTCCGTTTTGCTGATTCCGCCGGCCCATGCAGCATAGAAAAGATTATCATTAATTTTGGCATTTGTTACGTTAAAGGCGAAGAACGGGTTCTTAAACATCCAGACTACGTCGTTATGTATAAATTCAAAGTATTTTAATATTTTCCCTGTTACCGGGGCTGCCGCGTATGCGTTAACGCAGAAGAACGTGTTATTTCTCATTACGAGTGAATCGGTTGCATTGCCGCCGGAATTGCGGACCGCTTCTCCAACATACCACTGGCCGGCGCTGTTAACCATGTTCCTGAATTTGGTATTATAGACGAATAGCTTGTCCATATTTCCCTGGTAATTAAGCGCATACTGGTCCCACTGCTCAAAGACACAGTTGTCCACCTCAAGGCGGCAGCTGTCGCTTTTTACAATAATACCAATTGCATTGGGAGAATTAACTGAACCGGCAATTGACTGGCCGGTAATATAAAGGTTTTTCAGGAGAGCTTTAATTCCGTTCTTATTCAGAATAAGAAAAGTTCCGGGAACGCTGGCATCGGGAAGAACATCGGGCTGGATGGTGGCTGGCCTTCCGTTTAATCCAAGCTTGCCGACAATCGAAATATTTGAGGTTGCCGTAATTGCAGCCGCAAACAAGTAGGTAGTATCGGTGGAAACAAGCTTATATACCTTGTGGGCCTGTGCACCACCTGTTGAAACATCAGCACTGATTATCTGATCCAGAGTTTTATCCGAATTGGCATATACAACAAGAGTATCATTCTGAGCATAGCTCACGCTCGAAAGACCGGACAGTAATATCACAGAAACCAAGAACAAAGTAGCCATTATAGCTTTCATAAAGTACCCCCTTCTTGTTTTGAGGTTTATGTTATTAAGAACATGAATTCATTTTCTAAGTACCATTCTAACACACTACCGGAACGGAACAGAAAGACAGAAAAAAACAATAAATGACTGAACATAAAGACAAAGAACAAACAGAAAACAATTAAGAACCTGAACCTAAGAACTAAAACTGAGCCTAGGAACTAGAACCTGAACCGTAAGCCCAGGTCAGCCGTCATGCCGTAGTCCTGGAGAGATCTTGGGACACCGGCACCGCCCTGAATTTCACTGACGTCTTTTGCCCCGTTAATGTTATTAAGGTCGCCATATATCTGGAGATTGAACCAGGGGAGGTCCTGCTTTACGGCCAGATCCCATCTGCGGTAGGCAGCCGTGTTGGTTCTCAGCTGCGGGAACAGATGCCCGGCTGTAAAGACGTGTGTCTGGTAAAGCATTGATATACGGGCAGAAAACCCGCCATAGTCGAACCCGAGCGACATATTTACTATATCATTAGGCTGATCCAGAAGGCGTTCTGTATATGAGGTATCAGTATAGGTAATGAAACGCCCCGACTTTACCTGCAGCAGGAAAGGATAAGTTGCCTTGGAGAATATGTGAGTATAATTGACGTTAAACACCAGGCCTGCCAGGGGTCCCGGCAGGTACCAGAAATGCGTCTGCCAGTCGAGTTCCATTCCATAATTATCAATTCTGAAAGGGCTGTTAATATACGTGTCGACAAAATATGTCTGCGTCGGAATAGGGATCCAAATTGCTGGAGGAGGTCCGTACTGCGCAGCATTCGTACCGGTGACATGAATTCTGTTTGCGAATATGAGGTTATCAATCCTCTTTAAGAAACCGCCAATGGTAAAAAGTCCGATTGTATTATCATAAAATGAAAGATAGGCGTCATAGTTTTCCGAATGCGACGGTTTCAGACTGCTGTTATTGTAGGCGATGCTGTTGCCGTTAACGGATGCCCTGGGGATAATTGCATTGTAGTCGGGATATGCCAGAGTCTGAGAGTACGAGAGGCGGATATCAAACCATGAGAACGGCTTATACCTTAGTGACGCGCTTGGGAGCCAGTTTGCATGGTTCTGAACTACGGTGCTGTCGATATGGGGATATAAAACCGTGGCCGTGGTATTCACCTGCCCCTGCGCTGCCTTATAGCTGGTTTTAAGATTCTGATACCGGACGCCCGGTATAAAAGTAATCTGCTGGCCGATATTAAAAACCGACATAACATAAAAAGCAGATCTGTCCTCAAAGCCCGAATAGTCGAAGCTCTGTGAATTATAGGCGTCGGGAGCATAAGCCGGAACATTCAGGTAGGCGTTTGCCTTTACAAGGTCCACCAGGCTGTTTAGTTTAGCAAAGTCGAGCGGGGAACCCATCTGATAGTCACCTTCTAAAAATTTCCCGTAGCTGAATGAGGGGTCGACAAAATGCGTCATCGGGACTTCGTTGGGATTGTCGCTTGGCGGAAGCCCGAAGTTTTGGGAAATAAGCGATGTAATCGGAATTGCGCTTATATCAACGAAAGAGCCTCCTCCCTGACCGATAAGGTTAAAATCATATGAACGTGTCTGATGGCGGAATTTTCCACCTACCTTAAAGTCTGCTGTAATAAGCTCCGAGAGGTTGATCTCCCGGTCGAGGTCAAGTACAGCAGCCAGTGCACGTTCCTTTGAGAAACTGTTTGTCGTCTGAATGCTGCGCAAGTATGTTGTGCTCAGATTCGGTGTGGCCGCCCTTTGAACTTCCTGCGGGTTGACATTTTTGGCATCAATAAACTGGTTAAGCCCTGTCTGGTCCTTCTGCATAAAATTAATGGACCAGTCGTTAGGGTCCTTTGTCTCTGAATACGTATGTGATACCCTGGCATGGAAATTAAATATTGGCATTGCCTGCTTATAGTCGAGCGAGTTTGAAAGTATAGTGAGCTTGCTGTTGGCGTAAGAGAGCGTATAGTTGTTCTGTGTATTCAGTACGTCAAAGAATTCCTGGCGGCTGCGTGTGTCGGTATTGCCGGAACTGACAAAATTTGTAAGCTTAAATTTACCATCAGGCACCAGATAGTCCATGACGAGTGCGCCGTTTATTCTCTGGCGGTCCCTTGGAATATCTGAAAGAGTAAGGCCCGTAGTCTGGTAGTCAGTCTGGCTTTTCGGATCCTTAAGATAATTTGTATAAGAGGCACCCAGTTCATTGGAGGTAAGGTTCTTCCGTTCAAGATCAATCTGTGCAAAGACCCCAAAGAGGCCGTCAGAAAACCTGTTTTCAATGCTGCCTACATACTTGTAATTATTGTACTTATTGTAAGCATTAGAAAGATTATTGTAGCCTGCCTGTGCCAGGAAGCTTACAACTACCGGCAGGCGCGTATCACTCTGGCGGGCTTCTCTGAGCTCGAAGTTTACTGTACCGCCCAGCACATCAGCGTCCATATCGGCGGTATTGCTCTTTGCCACCTGAATTCCCTCGAGCATATTTGATGAAACCATGCTGAGGTCCGCGCTTCTGTCGTTCGGGCTTGAAGTTGACATCTGCACGCCGTCTATTGTGATCTGGTTATATTTCGGGGCCAGGCCCCGTACAATAACCTGGTTGCCCTCGCCTCCTTCTCTGAGGACAGATATACCGGGAAGCCTTGCAATTGATTCAGCGGCATTTGCATCCGGGAGCTCCTGTATTCTGGCAGAGGATACGGCATTAAGTATATTGTTTGCGGCAAGCTGCTGGTTAATGGCCTGCTTCTGTCCCAGCGCCTGCCCGGTTACAACTACTTCCTGCCCTTCAACCGTAACAGGCTCCAGGGAAAAGTTCTCTATTGCGGCTGCGCCGTCATTAACGGCAATATTTCTTCTTGCTTCAACATATCCTATAAATGTGGTACGGATTGTATATTGTCCTGCGGGCACATTTCTGATGGCATACTTGCCGTCGGGATTGCTTGTTGCTCCTTTGCTTGTACCTATAAGTATAACTGTAGCGCCCATGAGAGGTTCTCCGGTCTGGGAGTCCCTGACTACTCCTTCAATACTCGCCTGAGCCGAGGCTTTAGAAGAAAGGAAGGCTAGAGAAATAAGAAAAAGACTTAGAATGGAGCTAATTCTTCGCATTTTGTCCTCTCTAAAATTGTTGCCTAAACTGCTATTACCAGCTATTCAGATGTAATCCTGTAATAGTCAAATATTTCCTTTATAACGAGCGTTGCTGCCCCAAGCAGCCCCGAGTGTTCAGACAGCGAGGATGGAAGAATCTGAATATTTCTCTCTCTGCCTGAAGATGTGCGTTCTTTAACAACTTTAATCATTTCGGGATAAATAATATCCCAGGCCTGGGTAATTCTTCCGCTAAGAATCACTGCCTTGGGATCAATGGAGCGGACAATGTTTGTAATTCCAAGCCCCATATAGTACCCTGTTTCTTTCAACGTATTTATGGCAGTCTTTTCTCCTAAGAATGCCGAATCGATGATTGTCTGCAGGGTTATTTCTTTATTATTCAGGGAAACTTTTCCGGAGGATGATTTTCCTTCATACCTTTTAATGGTTGCCTGGTCCGAGGAATATTTTTCCCAGCAGCCCTTGTTACCGCACTCGCATGCTTCGCCCCCTTCGACAATGGTAATGTGACCGAATTCACCCGAGGCCTGTGAGCCGCCGTCAAGGAGCCTGTTGTCTATAACAATTCCGGAGCTTATAGCGGGGCCTACCAAAACAAAGACAAAGCTTGAGAGATCTGCCTCACTGCCGCCGAACCACAGCTCAGCCAGTGCGCAGGACTTTGCCTCGTTGCCTGCCGAAACGATTTTGAGCCCCGGCCAGTTACTCCTGATTGCCCGGCTGACATTAAAGTTTTCCCAGCGCCCATTTGGGGTATAGCTTGCAATTGAATTGCCGTCCTCTACAATACCTCCTATTGTAAAGCCTATTCCTTCTAGCTCATCAATACGGTTTTCCTGACAAAGACTTTTTATCTCTTCCGTGCAGCGGCTGATGAACCGTTCCGGCCCGGCATATTCTGTTCTGAGGGATGAAGTCCCTATAATAGTGCCGTCAATATCCACAACCCCCAGCGTGGTAGTTTCGGGATCTACATTAATTGCGCCCGCATAAAATCTGTTTTTCCTGAGAAATAGGCTAACCGGATTACGCCCTACGTTCTGGTCGCTGGTTGCCTGTTCATAGATAAGGTTTTCCTGCAGGAGGCCCGATACGATGCTTGAGACGGTGCTTTTGTTCAGTCCCGTAATCCTGGCAATCTCGGTCCTTGGTATCGGCTGCTTGGTACGGATTAAATTTAAGATCATTGCCCGGTTTATAATTCTGACAACCTTTTGATTTCCTGGAATAAAGCTTTCCTCATTCATCTGCTCATTGCTCCTGTTCACAAAATCTTTTGGTTTGTCCTCCGAACAAACTAACTTCAATTAGAATCTATCTTTTTGTGATTGTTAATCAAGGTCCAAAAATTGGTATCATTCTTTTTTACCCCTTTTTCACCTCCTTAAGGCTGTAATTTCTGCCGCAGAATATTTACATTATATTAAAACAGGGCAGGTTAGTCCGGACGGCCCACTGACTCAGTCATTTCCCAGGGTACATAAATGAAAACAAGAAAACACATGACCCTTGACCCGGCAGCTGTAAAGGGATACCATGAAAAGCTCACTCTTAACGTTATAAGGGAAAATTCCGTCATATCCAGCTCCGAACTCATAAGAATTACTAATCTGAATAAATCCACCATCTTCAGCATACTGAAAGAACTCTCCGCCAGGTCGCTCATTGTAAGTACAGGCAAGGGCGAGGCAACTGAAAAAGGAGGCGTACGCCCTGCTCTGTGGAAACTGAACGCGGATGCCTTTTACGCAATAGGCATCGACGTTGAAATTGGCGAAATGACCGCCGTTATACTTGACCTTACGGGAGAAGCGGTTAAAAAAAATATTTATAAAGTAGATGTTTCAAGTAACCTGGATGAACTGGTTGAAAGCATAATATTTGTAATAAGCAGCATAATTTCAGATTCCGGGGTTAAGGAGGAAAAAATTCTGGGCTGCTGTATTGCTTTTACCGGTATTGTAGACTACCTAAGGGGCGTAGTTGTAATGTCGGGAGTCCTTTTCAACCTGAACCTCCAGCTACTTGAAAAACTGAAGCACTGTTTTAAGTTTCCTATCCTGGTTGAAAATAACGCCAACGCCGCTGCAATAGGAGAAAAGTGGACCGGGCAGGGGAAAAACAAGAATAATTTCCTGGTCCTGTTAATTGAATTTGATATGAATGTAGTAGGCCTGGGAATAGGAATCATTCTTGAGGGAAACATCTACCGGGGAGCATCCTTCAGCGCCGGGGAGCTCTATCCTCATATGCCGAACCTGAGGCAGCTTATTGATATGGTCAGACCCAGATTTTCTGAAGGGAAAATACTAAAGAACTTTATTTCATCTTCTGAAAATCTGGATGTCAACAGCCTGATAGATATGGCCAGACAGGGAGATGAAATTGCTCTGCTGATATTCTCAATGTTCGGACGGAAAATCGGCGAAGTAATTGCCCCTTCAATTGCCCTGCTTAATCCCGACACACTCATAATTACGGGTACCATAGCCGAACTGGGAGAGATAATCATTAACCCGATTGAAAACGCCATTCAGATGAATGTTCTTGCCGTTACGAGCAACGCGCTTAAAATTGTTGCTGGCAGAAACCGGCAGTTCTCGGTTGCAGTAGGGGCCGCATCCCTGGGACTTAGTAATTTCTTCAAGCTGCCGATGTCCAATTACTGATCCATTACACCTGAATGCTTAAGTATGCCTCTTAAAATTTATAAAATTCTTCAATGTGGATTTTTGGGATGGAATGGAGCTATATTATAAGTTTAGATTTTATCGGCAATAAAAGGTTAAATGGAAAATAAAGCGCACTTAAGAATAATATATGTACTGGGATTTTTGACTGCAATCGGCCCTTTTTCTATTGATGCTTATATTCCGGGCTTCCCGTCAATAGCAAAGGATCTTGCAACAGACATTGAACACGTCACACTTTCACTTACAAGCTACTTTATCGGAATTTCCCTGGGCCAGCTTTTCTACGGCCCCATATTAGACCGCTTTGGACGCAAAAAGCCACTGCTTGCGGGACTTTTTATCTATATGGCTTCAGCCATTGGATGCGCCTTTGCGCCTTCGATCTATTTACTAATTGCATTCAGGTTTTTACTTGCAATCGGGGGCTGCGTTGGCATGGTGGCCTCACGTGCAGTTGTAAGGGACCTGTTCTCGCCGCACGAGACTGCAAAGGTATTCTCAATGATGATGCTTGTAATGGGTGTAGCGCCCATTCTGGCGCCGATACTGGGGGGCTTTATTGTTGCCTCAGCGGGATGGCGCTATATATTCCTTCTTCTTCTCATTGTTTCTGCCACCATGACTTTTGTTATCAGTAAATATCTGCCCGAAACAAAAGAAGCCGATCCAACCGTGTCGTTTCACCCGTTGAAGTTAGTACAGGGATATTTCTCACTCTTCCGGAACAGGACATTTCTAGTTTACGCAGTTGCAAGCGGGGCTGCCACAGCGGCACTTTTCAGTTATATATCGGATTCCTCATTTGTTTTTATACAGCTCTTTGGAATCCCGGAAGCTTATTTCGGCTGGATATACGGCGTAAATGCACTTGCGCTTGTCTCTGCAAGCCAGTTCAACCGCCTCTGGCTTTCAAGAAGAACGAGCCGCCAGGTTACAATAGTTACAATAGTAATTCAGTTTGCGGTTTCAATTATTCTGGCAGTTTGTGTTTTGATGAATGTTTATTACCTGGTAATAATGCTACTGATATTTTTCTACCTGTTCTGGCTCGGGTTCTTAAATCCAAACACTACCGCACTTGCACTTGAGCCATTTAAGAAAAATGCCGGCACAGCCTCGGCCATGCTGGGCAGCATGCAGATGGTCTTCGGCGCTGCGGCCTCGGCCTTCGTAAGCCTCTTCCATACCGGGACCGCCCTGCCGATGGCAGCATTTATGACGATTTTTTCTGTTTTAGGGCTGCTGGCCATTTTATACGACCGCGTAATGCAAAGCCGCCTGAAGCTGCCGTCTGCCGAAGTTGAATAAATGCCGAAGTGTTTTAAGGCGTTAATTCAGGTCCAATTTGAATTTAACGCCTCCAATTATCCAGCGCCCCGGCATCGGGATTCCGCTAAAATCCATATAATACTTGTTGAATAGATTTGAAGCCTCCAGGAATAGTTCATGCTCACGGATTCCACAGGAAAGTTTTGCATCCGTAATAAAGTACTCATCCTGGTTAAGCCTGTTCTCATATCTGAAGGCCCAGTTCATTTCTAATCCCAAAGGGAGCACGTGCATTACTGAGGCCACAAACTGGTGCCTCAGATGATCCAGAATATATTTCGACTGGTAGTTACCCAGCTTCAGATCTGAAGTCAGATATGAGTATCCCAGTGTCAGCTTTTTAATGATCAGGCCCATTTTGATTAAGGCGGGATTAATGGAAATGTTAGCGTCAATTCCGCTGGTATTTATCTTAGTTATATTTTCTGCCTGCCAGGGTTTTTCCGGAGAATATCTTATCCAGTCGATCAGGTTATTCCCCTTCCGGGTAAACAGGCACACATTTCCGGAGATATCATAGCCTGTGAAATAAAGACCTGCTTCATAAGACAAAGCTTCTTCGGGCTGAAGCACCGCATTACCCGTCTGAGCAGGGCTGTTATAATAAAGCTCGGTAAATGTTGGGATGCGGAATGATTTCCCGATCGAGGCTTTAATACCGACATTCTCTGTAAAATGGTAACTGAGGTCCACACCGGGCCAGTACTTCCAGCCGAAGCTGTCGTAATTATATAGAAATCCGCCGGCAGCAATCTTTAGGTTTTCCACCGGACTTAAGACTGCCGAGAGTGAAAGGCCTCCTTTTCTTCTGTTATGGTTTCCAAGGTTTGAGCTAACGATATCATCATAACCCATCTCGCCTCCAAGCAGGATGCGCATAATGCCCTTTGACCAGGAGCTCTGAATTTCAGCGCCATAGGAATTTGTTTTGTGCAGATTGTTATAGAAGTCAGGCCTGGTGTAGTCAAGAAGGTAATTATCCCTGTTACTCCTCCAGTAGAACTTTGGAGAAATTGAAACGCCCTTAAGCGCATAATTCAGGCCGAGTGATGAAAACACGGTTTTTAAGTGTTCCCACTGATTGGGATACTTGTCGGAATAAAATCCGTTTGCACCAAACTTCTTGTCGGTTAGGCCCAAAGAAAACTTTCCGCTTCCGGAATTAAACTGAATTGCCGAATTAAGGGCCACAGTTAAGACGTCGACGGCTGTATTGTATCTGTAGCCGTCTGACTTTTCCTTGGACAGTGAAACTTTATTTGAAAACTCTCCGGGTGCATAGGAGAAAGACAAGCCGCCTTTATAGTACCCTTTCTCCCCTGCCGAGGCGTTCAGGAGGAGTTCATTTCCCTTTGTTTTTCTGGTGATTATGTTAATTGCGCCCGAGAGTGCATTTGGCCCGTAGATGCTTGAAGCCTGGCCTTTGAGGATTTCAATTTTTTCCACGTCCTCCAGGTTAACGGGCAGGTTCAGGTTATTATGTCCCGTCTGCGGATCGCTCAGCCTGACCCCGTCAACAAGAATAAGGATCTGTTCAAACGATCCCCCGCGGATACTGAGGTCGGCCTGTACGCCCGAAGGCCCGCGTTTTTTAACATCCACCCCTGCAAAATACCCGAGTATGTCCTGCAGGCTCCCGGCAGGAGCATTCTGAATATCCTCCCTGGAAATTACGGTTATATTTTTTGAGGACTCTACTGTAAGTTCAGTTATTTTCTTAGCCGTTACATAGACGTTTTCTGTAATAACTGTATCCTCCGGCTCCTGCGAAAAAATAACGGAAGGGAAAGAACTAAGGATTAAAAAGGTTGAAAGAGCAATTGCAGCCCCTGATTTATATAAAATTTTCATAATTCCCCGGTCAAAAGTGAAGTGCAAATATAACAAGGAAATTGTTCTTCCGGGCGGGTAAAAGCAGGGCTTTCAGGGAATTAATCGTTTGAAGCCTTAAGCATCAGAATTGCAAAGCCTGGAAATCCGGGATATTCAGGCTATTTTATAAACTTTTTTAACAGATCTAGAAGGTAACTTCGTATTTGCTTCTTATTTTCTGTGCTAAGAGAGGAGCGTAGATTTCGGCAGCTGTAAGATTATCCATCTTGTTGGCCTGTGACTTGTATAAAATGAATCTCACCTGTAAACTCATATACTCTTTCATCGATATCTGTTTCTTAGTTCTCATTTCGTGCCCTTAAAAATAAAAATCTTGAATAAACATCGTTTCTATTTATAAGGACCCAACTTCCGGGCCAGTCCACACATTACAGAATTCCGGTAATAAGCTACAAACAATTCCTTTATTTTGAAGCTTATTGCAGGGAAAGAGACAGATTTGTGCCAACTAAGGGATTAGATAAGGGATCAAATAGATGGAGCCATGGCTAATATTAACCACACAAATGTGAATTTTTGGATATTCAGCCCGCAAAAGGCTTAAGTTCTTTAAATAAAACGGGAATTTGGGCGATAATATATTTATGTTTGTCCATAAGATCAGGTAACGTTCAGCTCCCTTTCCAATTTCATAAATTTTGTCATTTGCAGCCAGCAACTGCTTAACTTTTTACTATTTACTAAAAGAATTTTATGAAACCTACTCTAACCTTATTAGTCATGGCTGTATTAAGCTTTACTGGCAGCCCCATGTCTGCACAAGTCAGACCGGATAGCCTCGAAGGCTTAATTAAAACGAAATCAGGTACTGAAAAAATAGATGTTATGCTCGCCCTTGCGGATTATTACCAGAATGCCGACCCGCAAAAAGGGATTCAGACCGCCTCCCAAGCTCTGAAAATGTCGGAAGAATTAAATTATGCAAAAGGCAAGGCCGTCAGTTATGCAAACCTGGGAGAAATGTACGTAAATCTTTCCGATTTCAATTCTGCAATGGAATATCACAGGAAAGCCCTTGAAATAAGAAAATCCTCTGGCGATAAGCATGGAATTGCCCTGTCACTTAATTCCATTGGCGGAATTCTCGAGCACCTTGGCAATTATGATATGGCCATGAAAAATTATTATCAGGCGATAAAAATAGCAGAAGAGAATTCAGACACAAAAGAGCTTTCGGTTTCATACAGCCTTGTAGCAACACTTCATTATATACTGAAAGATTACCCGAAAGCCCTGGAATACTGCTCTAAGGCAATGAGGATAAGAGAAAAAATAGATGAAAAATACGGGATGGCAAATTCATATGAACTGATGGGACTGATAAATTTTGACTCCAAGAAATTTAATGAATCTCTGAAATACCACAGGCTTGCACTGAAGGTTAAGAGGGAGCTTGATGATAAAATCGGAGTTGCCGGCTCTTACCAGAACCTGGGCATGGTATACAGGCAGCTGGAGAAATATGACCTGGCTGAAAGCTACTTCTTAAAAGCGCTGCAGATGAGGAAAGATCTGGGGGAAAAGCGCGGCATTGCCGCTTCCCTGACTAGCCTTGGGGAAATCTACATAGTTCAGGGGAAATACCCTTTGGCGCTGGACCACTTTCTGAAGGCTTTTAAGATAAGGCAGGAGATTAAGGATAAACGCGCACTTATCAGGACATATTTCCATCTCAGTACCGCCTATGCAAAATTGGGCAATTTTAAGAAAGCCTTCGAGATCCAGGACCTTTATTATAATTATAAAGACAGCCTTAACAAGGCGCAGACGCTGCAGAAGCTTGCACAGATGGATATGCAGTACAAATCGGAAAAGAAGGACAAGGAAATTGCTCTTCTGCAGAAAGATAATGTAATTCAAAGAACCCTCCGCAACTCTCTGATTGTGGGCTTCATTCTGGTTACCGTTATTGCTCTTGGAACATTTACGGCCTACAGGTCAAAGAAGAAAACCAATCTGCTCCTCGAAGAAAAAAACCGTGAGATCAGCCGCCACCATGAAGAGTTAAAAAGGCTGAATGATGAGCTTGAAGTTTCGAATGCCACTAAGGATAAGTTCTTTTCCATTTTAGCTCATGACCTGAGAAGCCCGTTTTTCGGATTCCTGGGAATTTCAGAAGAACTGGCAAAAAATTCAGCCAGCCTCACTAAGGAAGAAGTTTCCGAATATGCCGGAATAATCAACCAGTCGGCAAAAAAAATATTTAATCTTGTAAACAATCTTCTCGAGTGGTCTTTACTTCAGAGCGGGAGGCTTAACCCGGAATTTGGGAAGCTGAATATCCATGATGAAGTGGAAAGTATCAAGGGCCTTTTCATCTCAGCAGCCCTCAACAAATCAATTACAATAGATAATGCGGTTGAGGTTTCTGAGGCGGCATATGCCGATCAAAACATGGTAGAAACGATACTGAGGAATCTTATTTCAAATGCCGTCAAGTTTACAGGCGTGGGCGGCTATATCCGTGTAAGTTCAAAATCCACACCGGAATTTCTGGAGATTTCAGTTGCAGATTCAGGCATCGGAATGCAAGAGGATGCTGCAAGAAAAATATTCGACATAGACTCTGCACAGAGTACCAAGGGGACTCACGGAGAAACCGGTTCAGGACTGGGTCTGGTTCTGTGCAGGGAACTTACAGAAAAAAACGGCGGAAAGCTTAGCGTGGAAAGCCGCATGGGAAAAGGTACTACTTTTACTTTCACACTTCCTGCCTTCAGGCATGAAGCAGTTGAAAACTAAGAGGAATTCTTCAGAAATGGCCGCCTTTGCAGACTGTTGAGACTGTTCATACCCGATTTATGGACCTAATATCCTAATTTTTTCGTAGCGCTTTAAGTTTCCCCATATTATATTGCGGCAAATATATTGCGGCAGCAAATGCAAAGGCTCAGCTACGGCAGGCATAAAAAATACTGGTTGGTGTTAGGACCGGTAGTCTTTGTAGTTCTTTTTGCATCCCTGATAGTTGGAATATATAAAAACACCCTGGACGATATCAAAAAAGATCATCAATTCCAGCAATTAGAAATGACAAAATCAACTGCCCAGGGAATTACGTACCTTATTCACCACCTTGTCAGAGATATAAGGCTGTTATCCAATTATCCGGGCATAAAAGATGTTAACAGCCATTCCCTTTCCTTTATAAAACAGCTCCCCGCAGCCTACGATTCGGAGATTGTACGCTCAGTCTTCGTTACAGATAAAAACCTTAAGGTCTGCTGCTTTACAGGAGAACCGGTCGACGCCTGGGAAATTTACTACACCAGGCAGGCAGTTTCCTCGGGCAGAAGCGGAGACTATTTTATTTCAGCCGTAAGCTCAAATGAAAAGACAAAGCCTGATCCAAAGCTCTACTTCCAGATTGTTGTCCCCATACTGAATAAAGCCTCCCCGGCCGGGGGAGATACAATAGGATACCTGGGATACCTGATTAACTTCAACGGGCTGGTAGATCAGTTTATAAGGCCGTTAAAACTGAGCAAAAACGACTTTGCCTGGATCATTGACGGCATGGGCAGACTAATCTATCATCCCCTGCATAAAGAGATGCTCCTCCGCTCCATTAACAACACAACTCCCGGGTGTTCACAATGCCACAAGTCATTCTCTGTTCAGCAGTCAATTGTAAAGGCTTCCGGTCCATCCTTTGGTGAATACTCAGTAGTTGAAAACGAGCCGGATAAAATTATGGCTTATTTCCCCGTTAAAATCGGGAACCAGAAATGGGTACTCGTAATATCCACACTGGTTACACATGTGACTGAAAGCTTAAGAGAAAAGTTCAAAATTTTCTTTATCATCGGCTTTGTAATACTTGGACTCCTGCTGCTCTTCAGCAGCCTCATTTACGTGATAAATTCCAGGAGAATAAGAGCCGAAGAAGCCAGGAGGAACCTTGAGCAGATACAGGCTTACCAGGAGCAGTTAAACCAGGCCTCAAAGCTTGCTTCAATCGGCGAGCTGGTCGATTCTGTTGCCCATGAAATAAATACACCCACGGGAATTATTGCAGCCCACGTTGACGGCATTATCTTAAGCAATAACTCCCCTGATGGCATTTTGCCCACGCTTAAAATAATCAGAAAGCAGGCTGAGCGCATAAGCAATTATACAAAAAGCCTTTTAAGCTATTCACAGAGAATGACCTTTTATCCGGAACCCATTGATATAAAAAGCGTCATTGAAGAATGCCTCTACCTTCTTGGGCACCGCTTCCGCTCCAAGCGCATCAGAATTAACAGAAACTTTGAAGGCGATATCCCGGTTGTATACGCAGATTCAAGACAGATGGAGCAGGTATTCATGAATCTGCTTAATAACGCTATCGACGCCGTCGACAGCCACGGCGAGATAACAATTAGGCTTGGCTCTGAAAATAACAATGGAACATTGAACGCCGTCATCAGCATTGAGGACAATGGAACGGGCATAGCTGAAGAAAACCTTCCCAAAATATTTACAGCTTTCTTTACTACAAAGCAGAACTCAAACGGTACAGGACTGGGCCTTTCCATAGTAAAAGCAATTATTTTGCGGCACGACGGAAAAATCACCGTTAAATCGGAGCCCGGGAAAAGTACAATATTTAACATAACGCTGCCCGGGGCAGCCGGGAATAACATTAGGGGATCTATAAAATGAACAGATTACCTGAAATTAGTAAAGAGCCCGGGGCCGGCAAATTAACTAAAAAGCCTTCCCGGATACTTGTTATTGATGACGAGCCGGACATGCTGAGCGGGTTTTCAAGCATATTGTCTGCTCTTGGCTTCAGCCCCCTGGCTTTCAGCGACGGCCCCTCAGCCCTTAAAATCCTTCAGCAGGAAGAGTTCGACCTTATATTCTGCGACCTTCTTATGGATGAGATGAACGGCTTTGAAATAATTAAGGAAGCAAATAAAATCTCTCCCGGCACACCCATAATAATTTTTACAGCATACGGTACCGTGGAACGCGCTGTGCAGGCCATGCAGCTGGGTGCCTTCGATTTCCTCGAAAAGCCAGTTGACACTGAAAAGCTGAAGATTGTAATTGAAAAAGGGCTCAGGCAGAAAAAATTCTTCAAGGAAAGAAATAATTTAATCAGGCAGCTGGATGACAAGTTCCAGTTCGATAACATTGTGGGCCGAAGTGAAGAGATGCTGAAGATCTTCGAAATGATAGAGAATATTTCAAAGACTGACGTCAACGTACTCGTTACAGGAGAAAGCGGAACAGGCAAAGAGCTTATTGCAAGAAGCATTCACGCCCACAGCAGCAGGAAAACAAAGCCTTTTGTTCCGGTAAACTGCGGAGCCTTTCCGGAGCATTTATTTGAGGCAGAATTATTCGGCTATGAAAAAGGCGCCTTTACGGGAGCTGCTTCAAGAAAAATGGGACTGCTTGAATATGCCAACGAAGGTACATTCTTTTTAGATGAAGTCTGCGAGCTGCCATTGAACCTCCAGGTAAAACTCCTGAGGGTTCTTCAGGAACGGGCTGTAAGAAGACTGGGAGGCAACGAGCTGATAAGTGTGAACTTCAGGATAATTTCAGCTACCAACCACGACTTCGACAGGGCTGCAGAGCTCGGGCAGCTTAGAAGCGACCTGTATTACAGGCTTAATGTCATAAACATTCACCTGCCTCCCTTGAGGCAGAGGAAAGAGGACATTGCGCTCCTGGCCGGCCACTTCCTGAAGAAATTCATCAAAACAGCTGGTAAGAACATTTCAGGCTTTAGTGATGAAGTAATTAAAATACTTGAAAGCTACGCCTGGCCCGGCAACATCCGCGAGCTGGAGAATGTAATTGAAAGGATGGTAATTATGTCAAAAGGCGACGTAATTACTCTTGCAGATCTGCCGCCGAAGCTGATAAATGAAGACCTAAAAGGATTATCGTTCGATAATTTGAAACTCCCTGAGGCAAAGCAAAAAGCAATTGATGAAGTGGAGAAAAAATACCTCATCTATCTCCTAAGAAAATATAACGGCAACGTGACCCATATGGCGCTTGAGGCCGGTATGACGCGCAGAAATATTCACAGGCTGTTAAACATTTACGGTTTCGATCCTGACAAATGGAGGAAATAGCCCCCTCACACTAAAAAGTGTAAAACTGATTTCACACAATTACCCTGTTTTTAAGTAAGATAGAAGGATTCTGTAACATACATGACCCGCAAAAAATGCTTTGTGTGAAATAGATTTCACACTTTCCCCGGCCGATTTATCACTACCCCTTCAAAACAGCTGAAAACAGCCGCTTTTAATCATGGTATGATTTTAGCCTCACGGAATAAAGATTCAAAACCGGATCAAATACCATGAGAAATCTAACTGAGACAACTGAAATATTATCCGAAAAGCTTGAGGATAAGAGCAGATTCATTCAGGCAAAGCCGCAATCCAGGCGCTCATTTCTCAAAAGGCTGCTCGGACTTGGCATGCTTGGTTTTGCCGCATCGGTACTTTATCCCCTGATGGAATACTTAAAGCCCCCAAGGCAAAGAGAGGTTGAAGTCAACAGCCAGAGCGCAGGCATGATAAAGGATTATCCGCTCGACTCAGGCAAGATCATACGCTTTGGCAATAAGCCGGTAATTGTAATAAGAACAAAAGAAGACACATTTAAGGCCTTCTCAGCTTCCTGCACGCACTTAAACTGTACAGTTCAGTACAGAAGCGATATGAATGCAATCTGGTGCGCCTGCCATAACGGGAAGTACGACCTTACGGGGAGAAACATTTCCGGGCCTCCTCCCCGCCCTCTTGATGAATACAGGACCATGCTAAAAAATAATGAAATAATAATCATTAAAAATGCATAAACATTATGAAGAACATGACTGCAAAAATTGGCGGCTGGCTGGATGAAAGATTTAACACCGGGGAAATAGTGCACTTCTTCAGAAAAAAAACCGTTCCCATACACCGCAATTCAATCTGGTATTACTTCGGGGGAGTATCACTTTTCCTTTTCATCATTCAGGTATTTACAGGAATTCTCCTGCTCTTTTATTATAAAGGAAGCGCCGACATTGCATTTGAAAGCATAAAATTCATTATGTCAAAAGTTGAATTCGGCTGGCTCATAAGATCAATTCACTCCTGGGCTGCCAACCTTTTCATACTTTCTGTATTTATTCATATGTTCAGCGTATACTTTGAGAAGTCCTACCGCCGCCCGAGGGAGTTAACCTGGGTTACAGGAACAGTTTTGTTTTTCATCTCTTTAGCCTTCGGTTTCAGCGGATACCTGCTGCCCTGGAACAAACTCGCATTCTTTGCAACAAAAGTGGGGACCGATATAGTAGGCTCAGTGCCCGTTATAGGAGAGCCTCTGAAGATATTCTTAAGGGGAGGAGACGATGTAACAGATGCCACACTATCCAGATTCTTCGGCTTTCATGTTGCTCTCTTTCCCGGGATATTCACGTTCCTTCTCTTGTTTCATCTCGTTCTGGTTCAGCGCCAGGGAATGAGTGAACCGATGGGAATTGAGAAAGCCCCTCAAGGTGAAAAGAAAACAATGCCTTTCTTCCCGAATTTTATGCTGCGTGATTTACTCCTATGGCTGCTTGTGCTGAATGTACTAGCCGTACTGGCAGTATTTTTCCCGGCTGACTTAGGTGAAAAAGCCGAGCTCTTTGCCCCTGCTCCGGCGGGAATACGACCTGAATGGTACTTCCTCTTTATGTTTCAGATACTGAAGTACCTGCCTGCAAAAATCATTTTTATGGATGGCGAAGTCTTCGGAATAGTCATGTTTTCAATTGCCGGTGTGTTATGGCTTTTGGTGCCGTTCTGGGACGTTAAAAGCTCGCGGGGAAGAAAAAACCGGCTGATAAATTATATAGGTATACTGGCTGTCTCCATCATAATTGTTTTAACAATTCTCGGATGGATGTCATGAAAACGTTAACCGCATTTTTCGTCACAATTATCTTTTCATCCGTTGTTTTTGCAAAGGCAGATGAATGCTATAACTGCCACAATTCACTTGGTGATAACGCCTCAAAAATCTTTACGGGCGACGTGCATTTCAGTAAGGGAATCTCATGCTCCGGATGCCATGGAGGCAACAGCCGCTCAGAGGACATGGAACAGGCAATGAACGCGTCCGCAGGCTTTATTGGCGTTCCCAAGGGAGACGTAAAAACTGAGGTCTGCATAAGGTGTCACTCCGATGAAAAGAAAATGAGATCATTCGGATCGGCACTCCGCACAGACCAGTTCAGGCTGCTTGAGGCAAGCGTCCACGGCAAGCTGTCCCTGTCAGGAAAAGAAAGGATCCTTCAGTGCACCACATGCCATGGGGCTCACGGTGTAAGAGATGTAAAAAGTCCCCTGTCTCCCGCCTATTCATTAAATGTTCCAAAGACCTGTGCCCGGTGCCACAGCAATGTAGTTTATATGCGGTCCTACAATCCGGCACTGCCGACAGACCAGTATCAGAAATATATAACGAGCCGCCACGGGAGGCTCAATCTGATGCATGACCCGAAAGCTGCCGATTGTGCCGACTGCCACGGCTATCACGACATTCAGGCGCCCGGCGTACCTACTTCAAAAGTTTATAAAACAAATCTCCCCTCAACGTGTGCAGAGTGCCACAGCAATAAAGAATACATGAGTGCTTACAAGATCCCGACAGATCAGTTCGAAAAATATTCTGAAGGAGTCCACGGTCAGGCACTGCTTGTAAATAAGGTTAGCGGCGCTCCTTCCTGCAACGACTGTCACGGTAACCATGCCGCCACACCGCCAGGAGTCACTTCAATATCAAAAGTCTGCGGCCTCTGCCACACGCTGAACGCAGAGTTATTTGCGTCAAGCCCGCACAAAAAAGCCTTTGATAAAAATAATTATCCCGAATGTGAAACCTGTCACGGCAACCACCTCGTAAAGGCAGCCTCGGTAAGCCTGCTTGGAACGGATAAAGAAGCCGCCTGCTCAAAGTGCCACAGCGACAATAGAAACGTGAAAGGCTTTAAGACCGCCGGTTTAATGAGGCATCTCCTGGACAGCCTGAGCAGTTCAGCTGTAAGAGCACGGAGGCTTATTGAGGAAGCTGAGCAGAAGGGAATGGAGGTCTCGGAAGCGGCTTTTAAGCTCAGGGATGCCGGACAAGCTGAAATGGAGGCTAAAACCATGGTGCATTCTTTTGATCTGAATAAATTCACGGGAGTTGTAAAGGATAAAGGACTTAGCACCACAAAAGAAGTAATCGAAGAAGCACATGATAAAATTAAAGAATATTATTTCCGGAGGATTGGCTTGGGTATATCAATTGCCATAATGAGTTCACTTGCCGTAACATTGTTCTTCTATATAAAAAAGATCGAAAAGAAAGACGGATCTGATTCCTGAACTAAAACTTGACTCCGGTTCGGCAAAAACTATTTTAAAGGAGTATTAAAATGGATACAACTGCAAACAAATTTTTAAATGAAGACATCGGCTCATGCCTTCAGAAGATGGATGAGAGAATTACCTCGCTTGAATTCAAGGTCAATCTGATTTTTGAAAACAAAGTAAACAATGAGATTGACGCCATCAACAGGATCAGCAGTGAAAAAGAAAGCAGCAATGATGCACTGGAGTACAAAATAGGAGAATACATTTTTGCAAAAGTGGGTGTACTGCTCTTTATCATCGGGGTCATTTTCCTTCTGGCATTCCCATATAAGGAGGTCAGCCCTCTGCTTCCTTCAGTTTTAGGTTTCATTATTGCAGCAGCACTTTATTTCACATCAAAATTATTCAACAAAGTACTGCCGCATATAAATGTTCATCTGGTCTCAGGAGCCATAATTATTTTTTGTTTTTCAGTTCTTAGGCTGCATTTCTTTTCCACAGGCATTGCACTAAACAGCATTTGGCCGGAACTGTTTCTGCTTGCCATTGTCTTTTTATCAAGCCTGGCAATAGCTGTAAAGAGAAACTCGGCCTACCTTTCTGGTTTGAGCCTGCTTATAGGATATATAACTCTGCTTGTATCGGATAATGATGCCTTGATCATGGGAGGTATTGCGCTTCTTTCGGTTCTCGGAGTTTACCTCTCACTTAAGAACAACTGGTTTAAGCTGTTAATTGCCTCTGTCTTAATGAGTTATTTCTCTTATCTTGACTGGCTTATCGGTAATCCTGTTTTAACGGGCAGTTCCCATTTCAGAAATGTTGATCCTTTTTATTCCTCTATCTTGCTTCTTTATATGCTTATTCATACTTCTGCTTTCTATCTTGGAACCAATAAAGAGCCGGCTGAGGGATTAAGATATTCCAGTTCAACCTTAAACGTTCTGCTTAGTTTCGGATTGTTCACTCTTACAATTTCGCCTACAGGGTATTTTGCCTCTCTCAGCTTAGTTGCCGCCGCTGTATTTATAACGCTCTCGGCAATTTTGTATTTACGGCTGAACCATAAGCACCTTACTTTCATCTATGCCATGACAGGATACCTTGCACTCAGCCTTTCAATAATCAGCTACCTGCAATTCCCTGCCGCCTTCATTCCATTATGCTGGCAGAGCCTTCTTGTTGTTTCAATGGCAATATGGTTCCGCTCGAGGTTTATTGTTGTAGCAAATTTCATCATATATCTGCTGCTCACAATCTCATTTCTGATTTTTGATCAGAGGATTGAGCTTACAAGCATAAGCTTCGGCGTTGTATCGCTTTTAAGTGCACGGCTGATGAACTGGCAGAAAGAGCGCCTTGAGTTGAAGACTGAAATGATGAGAAATTCCTATCTTCTGATTGCACTCCTGATTATTCCATATGCCCTTTACAGCAACATCCCCGCTGGTTTTGTAGGACTGTCGTGGATAGCTGTCGCTCTTATTTATTATTACCTGGGGAAGGTGCTGAACTCAAGGAAATACAGATGGATGTCACTGACTACATTTGCCGCAACAATTCTTTATGTGTTCCTGCAGGGCATTTCAAGTTCTGAAGCCACATACAAGATGATGTCATTTCTTGTGCTTGGAGCTGCACTGGTGGGTGTTTCCATGACATATTCTTATTTGAAAAGCAAGGCTCAACTGAGGAGGTGATGGCCTAATTCTAAAGACAGCTAATTCTGATTACTTCGGGGAGGAACAGTTGGAATATTGTTCCTCCCGGATTTAAGATCTGTTTTATGCGGCAGCATCTACATTGTTATTTTAAGTGAAAGATTAAACACACGTCCTTCAATGGGAGCCCACAGGGTCTGGAATACCGGGTTAACCAGGGGGCCCGTTATTATCTTCTCATACCTGCTCTGGCGGATATCAAATAAATTCTCGACATTAAAGACAACTTCGAAATACCTGTAGCTTCCGGCTATCATGGCAGCAGCTATCCAGTAGCCTCTTTTTTGAACTTTATCTTCAGTAAACTGCCTTCCCACATAACTTGCTTCAAGCCCCATGCGACCCAGTCCCTCGAGGTCATAAGTTACAATTGCAGCCGCCTTGTTCCTTGGAGTAAATGGAAGCTCAGACTTTAAGCTGTTCACGCTCCTGCGGGCAAAAGTATAATTATAGCCGAAGTAGATGTCCAGTTCATCTGCCGTAAGCCTCAGGTAAGACTCGGAGCCCTTGCTGTCAAGATAGTCGTAGTAGTTCCCAATCAGTATCTGTCCGCCGCGTATTTCATTTGACACCGGATCATTTATTCTCGTATAGTAGAATGCCTGATCCATGGTCAGTGAGATTTCATCAAAGAGGAGTGTTTCATATTTAGCGTCAAAGTTTAAGCCCAGGGAGTGTTCGGCATTAACTGAGCTGCTTATGGGCATTAAATTCTTTAGCTCGTTATCTTCAACGTCTTCTGTAAAAAGCCCGGGTGTCTTATAGCCCAGTCCCCCGCCCAGGCGGAGGCTGAGTGTTTTTTCCGGCCTGTAGAGAAATGAAAGCTGCGGAAGGAAAAAGAATTTATATTTATTGTTGTAGTCAACTCTCAGGCCGCTTTCAAGAGAAATGTGTTCCTGGAATGCCCACTCGTCCTGTATGAACATGCCTGAAGTATAATTGCTGTAAAGCGTAATATTCTTATTTTCTGAGGCCAGGGTCTTATAGTTTTCAGAAAGGAAATTCAGTCCGAATACTGTCGTATGTTCCCTGGAGGGTATGGCATAAGATGCTTCACTATAGGTTAAAAACTGTCTGCCGTCAAGGCTGAAGTCATTCATATTAAAGCTGCGGCGGAAGAGTGTGCCTGTTGATTTTATGTCAAGGGATCTCTTTCCATTAAGCTCCTTATGGAACTCCAGCTCAGCCGTATTCCTGTAGGACTTATTCCTTTCAAAATAATTGTGCAGGGGGCCATTGCTGTTATTAACGGCTGACATATTCCCGCCGATGCGGTTTTCAAACAAATTAGAGTAGCCTACTATTAGTTTGGAAGTTTCATCGGGATAATAAAAAAGTCTTGGATGTATGTAGTAGTTCTTGAATTCAGGGGAATCGGAAAATCCGTCATTATCAACGTCTTTGGCCTGTCTTGTATTAACTGCAGCAAACATTGTAATGCCCGTCTTCACATTTCTGGCAGAATAGTATCCGTTGAAATTATTTTCGCTTAAAGAAGTGCGGTTAAGCGTAAAGGTAATTTCCTTTTTGTCCGTGGGCTCTTTGGAAACCAGGTTGATAATTCCCGCAATTGCGCCTCCGCCGTAGAGTATGGGAGAAGCCCCCTTAATGATTTCAACCTGCTTCAAGTCAAGAGGCGGGATCTGCAAAAGACCGAGGCCGCCGCTTAAGCCTTCATAGAGCGGCAGGCCGTCCCTCAGGACCTGCGTATATTTCCCTCCGAGGCCTAGCATTTTGAGGCTCTGCTCACCAGAGGCAACGGAGGTTTGCTGGACCTGCACGCCTGAGATGTCGCCCAGTAGGCTGACGACATTTCCGGGCACAATCCCGTTTTCTTCATTGATCTCATCATAGCCCAGGACTTCAACTTTGATCGGCAGATCCTCTATCCTGGATGTGCTCCTTAACGATGTAACCATAACCTCGCTGGTCGAGAGAGACACAGGCTTAAGGCTGACAATAAGTGTTGTATCAGATGCGGGGTATGTAACCTCAACTTCAGCGGCCTCATAACCCACAAAGCTGAACTGGAACTTATCCTCCCCATTGGGAATGTTTCTGATTGCAACATTTCCCGCATTGTCGCTCTGGGCGCCATATGAAGTGCCTTCAAGCTGAACCGTTACGCCTGCAAGTGCCTCCTTTGTTTCCGAATCTAAAACGCGTGCCCTGAATACATTCTGGGCAATAGACAAATTATATTGCATCAGGAGTATCAGCAGAACAGGATATATTTTTTTCATTTATAGCCAAAATTGTTATTACAGTAAATTTACGCAAATTACTCATTCTTTTGCGAGGCGGCAGATGATTTTCGCCTGATTTCCCGCCTTATTTACAATTGCAGCCGATTTAATTAATTTGCATAAAGATTTTTTTCATCCGGCAGGATGGCGGAGCTAAACCCTTATATTTTTGCACTTCAGAAATAATCCAAACAGGAGGCAGCATGCCAAGTTTTCAGAGCCGTATATTCCGCTTTATTTTAAAGCACAGACATTTACTTCGCTTTGAGCTGAAAAGAAAGGATGTTTTTGATTTTAATACTTCCATACCGAAGTTCAGGGAGGATTGTGAAAAAGGGGCAAGGATGTTCGGCAAGCTGCCTGAAGGTATCGAGGTAACACCTCTTAAGATTCAGGATATAAAAGCCGAATGGATTTCGCCTTCAGGTGTAAAGAAAGATAAAGTCATTTTTTACACTCATGGCGGAGGCTACGTTTCAGGCTCCTGTTCGGACCACCGCGGAGTTGTCTCGAGGTTAGTTAAAGATACAAACATTCCGGCACTGCTTTTTGAATACCGCCTGGCTCCCGAGCACCCGTTCCCCGGGGCAATTGAAGACTCCGTTACGGCATATAAATGGGTACTTAACCAGGGCGTTTCTCCTTCTGATATCATGATAGTTGGTGAATCCGCAGGAGGGGGCCTCTGCCTGGCAACACTGCTGGCTCTTAGGGAGGAAAAGATTCCTTTGCCCTCTGCCGCAGTTGCTATTTCACCATGGACGGACTTAAAGTGCACGGGAGAGTCCTACAGAACAAAAAATGAAGTATCAGTGGCGCCATTAAATTCATGGACAGTCTTCGGCAAGTATTACTGCGGGGATAATGACGCCGAAAATCCTCTCATTTCACCTTTATACGGCGATCTTTATGGGCTTCCGCCGCTCCTGCTTCAGGCAGGTACAGACGACGAGCTTTTTGACGACTCGGTTCAGTTCGTTGAAAAGGCCATGGCCGCGGGTGTGGATGTCACTTTCAGGCGCGGTGAAGGGATGCTGCACTGCTATCCATTCCTGCCCGCATTCATTCCCGAGGCGAAAGAAGCAATGGAAGAGGTCATTTCATTTATCAAATTGCATTTAGTAAAAGTGGACTCAGCAGTAAAAGAAGAAGCATAAAGACACTGGACCGTATATTCCATTGGACAATTTTGTAGCCTGTAAGGGACACATTCTGCAGCCTTCCTCACAGAATGTTAAATTTTACAGGCTTTCCCCCTGGCACAGATGTTGGCTTATGTTATTTAAAGCCGGTATTTCCCGGATGGCTTTAAGTGCAACATTCTGAGGGGAAAAATGAATTTATCTGGAAAACTTTACCTTGCATCGGCCTTATTGCTCGGCCTGCTAATAACGCCCGCCTATTCCCGGGATGTCAATCCTGAATCTATTCCTATTATTACAGTTCATTATGCAGAAAGCCATTTCATTAAGGAAGTTTATGATTATATATACCCACGCTATGTCACCGGACATTACAGACCTGCAGTCCAGCCCACATGGGGATTTGACGGATATCTTTACAATATTGAATTAACAGTAATTTTGGATGGCAAAGATTTCCTGTGGGACAAACCTCTTCAGGTCCGCTTCACTTTTGAAAACGGAGATGCACAAACAATAATTATTAACGAAGAGATGTTTCCGCTTTACCCCGGTAAATTTTACAATTTCAGTATTGACTTAAAGACTCACATAAAAGGACAGACAAGAATTGATATTTTTCCAGCACCTGGAACTAATGAAGAAGGCGTCAGGTTTTACGGCACTTCAGTCTGCCTGAGATAGCTTTGAATACTATACTTGTTCTATATATCACTCTTCACAATTAAAGGACAAAACAAAATGAAAACGTATTTCTCAGCTATTGTACTATTCTTAGTCATCACTCAATGCGGTTATGCCCAGGCAAAGGCATCACCTGCTGAAGATTTATCCGACAGCTCTCGGGCTCTGCAGTTTCAGATTACTGACAACTTCAGTCTTTCCTCTTTTCAGGGCTCTGTGTTTTCTTACATGCATCATTTTACAAAAGAAAGGGCATTAAGAATCGGATTGAGTGTATCAGTCGGAGGTAATAATTTGGACCAGTCTGATGATCAGTTTTGGTATAATCAAAATTCTCTGACCCATATCAGAAAGTACGACATTGAAAAAAATAGCACTGGGCTTCAATTAAGTACTCAGTATATCTGGTATCTTAATCCTGGATCCAGGCTTTTACTTTTCAGCGGAGCGGGACCTTTCTTACGTTACGACCGCAGTTTCGAAAAAAACGAAACTTCTTATCCTCAGGACGATACTCGTATGTATAGAACTACTATTGAAACCCAATCCTCACAATGGACCCCGGGAGCAAGCGGGATAGTCGGCGTAGAGTGGTTTGCGTCAAAAGCTATTTCTTTCTCAGCCGAGTACGGTCTTCAGTTAAGCTATTTCTGGAATGAATCTAAAATTACCACCAAAACTCAAAACAATAATAGTGTGGATCAAATAAGCAATGCCAAATCAAAAGGATGGAACCTTGCTGGCAGCAGTGTGAAGTTCGGCCTGAGCCTGTATTTTCAATAGTGAGATTAGCCCGGCGATAAGTAAATTCTGAGGCAGTTGATGGTCTGCCTCAATAAATTTATCCTGCTATTACAAAAAGCCCTGCAATAATTATAACAGTGGCAGCCGCCCTTAAAAGGAGGCTGCTTTCCTTGAATAATCTCCCGCCTATTACTACTGCAATAAAGACAGATATCCTTTTTACCGCCAGAACAAGAGCTACTGAGGCACTCTTTACAGCCAGAATCTCGGTGTACCTGTAAACAATTGTAAAAAATGCTATCAGGCATATCCATTTCCATACAGATGCATCCAGGGACCTTATAATATGAAACGGTTTCTTTTTAAGAAACAGCGTTATTACAAAGAAATTGAAAGCCATGAAGAGCTGCTGAAAACCCATGAATGCTTCAGGCATAAGCTTGTAGCGCCCCAAAAGCCAGCGGTCTACAATTGATGTTGCCGTAAAAAGAAGCAGCGCACCAAGTACATAGTGGTGCTTCTTTGATTTGATTATTGTAACAAAGGGATCAAATATTTTCTGTCCCGGCCTGGTTTCAATCAGGTATGTGCCTGTAAAGAGGAGTACAATACCGCCTACTCCGGAAAGAGAAAGCTCATCTTTCAGTATAAGAAAGGCGAATATAGCAACAAGCCCGGGCGTTAATGCCAGAAGCGGAAGCGCCTTGCTGATCTCAAGGTTCTTCAGCGAAAGCATTACAAGAAAAAATGCTACTGTCCCGGGTATTGTCTTAAGAAAAAGGATCAAAAGATTAACAGGCTCAAGCGTATTATAGTTTGTAAGCGCAATAAAAGGAAGAGAAAACAACAGGCTTACCAGTGAAACTAAAAATGAAAACTCGAGCCCTTCTATCTTAAAAAGTACCTTCTTTTGTGAAATAGCTGCCATGGCAGAAAATACTGCCGAAATAAAAGCCAGTAAAAACCAGTTCATTATATCTCAGAAAATATTTTTGATTATTAATACTTACCAGTTAAAATTCAATTTCAGGAAGAAATTTCTTCCCGGTTCAACGTTAAGAAGCCCGCGGTTTGACGCCAGGTGATTCCTGTAAGCTTTGTCCATAATGTTTTCAATTCCGGCAGAAGCCGTAAGGCTGCTATTCCATAACTTTAACGGAACAGAATTAAGATAGAGATCGAAAGTTGCATAGCCCGGAGTCTTCATCTCTCCCTGGGCTGTATGGTTCTGCGCTGAAAACAGGGTTGCCGACAAATCAACGTTTGCATATTCCATAACAGGAGCCCTGAAACCAACCTTTCCGTTTAACGGCGGCATCAGGGGCAGATAAAGGTCTTTTTCAACGTCTCTTCCGTTGACGTATGAGGCAAGCATGTAGAGGACGTAGTTATTTAACAGGTTATACTCCGCATTGAGGTCAAAGCCGTAGAGTCTGGCCTTCCCAACGTTTGTGCTTACAAAAGCCGCCCGTCCTTCATACGTTGAAGGCTTATCGACAACCATATTGCTCAGGCTGTTTAAGAACACGTTGAAATTAAAGGAAAGGACTTCATTAAATATCCTTACGCCGGCATCGGTACTGAACCCGTCTTCTGGCTTAAGATCAGGATCACCCAAGTAGATTACGCTGCCCTGATCGATATACCTGAACCTTTCCTCCAAAGAAGGGGCCCTGAAAGAGCGCGCAAAATTAAGGTTAAAATTTACTCCCTTAGTAAGGGAATAAAGCATGTCCACGTTTCCGCTCCAGGAGTAATTATTGGCTTTTCCTTCAAGCCAGTATGGGGTATTGGCAGGAGCGTCATTTCTTACTCCGTTTACAATTGTATAGACCGGATTGCTGACGCTGTTGTTTTTAATGTTGATCTGGTCAAATCTTCCGCCCAGCGTCATTCTCAGCTTGTCTTTAATCACCTTAATTTCATCCTGGGCATAAAATCCTATGCTGCGGAAGCGTGACTCGGGAAGGGGTCTTTCGCCCACTATCTGATTTGTTGCCTTTACAACCGAGTCGCCTTTTGCATTAAAGACCGACACCCGTATGGATCTTTCACGTCTTGAGTCGAGCGCTCTTTGCCATGCATCGACGCCTGCAATAAAGTAATTACTTTCACCAATTCTCCAGTCAGTCTGCAGCTGAAGTCCGTTTGTATAGTGCCTGGCGTTGGGAGTAATCTTCAGGACGCTGGTCATCTTTGCCGGCTGCCCGTTCTGAGCCGGGGTCTTAGTTACGGTATTTGGAATGTTTTCCACATCCCTTAAAATAAACTGGTAGTAATATTTAGCTGAGAGTTTAAGGAAGTTCCGCGAAATATTTTTAAGGCTGTATTCAGCGCTTAAGAGCTTCCTTTCCTCGGTCGGATATCTTACAATTGCCGCTGAAGGGAAAAGGCTTCCTCCGCCCGGTATACCGACATTTGAGGCATAGAATCTCTGATAGCTGATTTTTAATTCGTTGTCGGCCAGAGGCTTAATTCCAAGGTCGGCAGAAAAGCTGTTGTCCTTAAACTGGCTGTTGTTCAAGGTCCCTCTTGGGGTTTTAATGTTGTCTGCATTTCTTAATGAGCCGCTTGCGTGTGCAAACCATGAGGAGGCGCCTGCGCTTAATGACACCGTGCCGAAACCGCTGTTATTGACTGAATTGTAGCCGCTTCCCAGGGAGCCGCCAATTGTAAAGCTGTCGCTGTACTGTCCGCTTTTGGAAATAACGTTTACAATTCCGCCAAGGGCTCCGGTGCCGTATAGAGATGATGCGGCGCCTTTAATAACTTCAATTCTTTCTATATTGTTGATGTCAATTAAGGATAGCCCTGCCGAAATGTCTGTGGCAGTTTCAATTCTGTTCCCGTCTATCAAGGTCACAACGGATGAACGGCTGAGCCCTCTGATATTTACGGTTGTACCCCAGACTCCGTCTCTTTGAAGTGCAATTCCGGGTTTATTTTTTAACAGATCTGATACGGAAACAGCGGATATTTTTTCAATATCGCTTCCCGTCATTACCTCTACAGGAAGAGGAACTTCCCTGATATTTTTTTCATATCTGGTACTGGTTACATATATGTCGTTCAGTTTAACGGGTTCAAGTGTTACCTCAAGATACTCCTCTTTTTTACCCGGAAGCAGAGAAAGTCTTAATGTTTTTGCATTATACCCAATGCGCGAGAATGTAATGGAATATTCTCCTTCGGGGATATTGCTGAGGGTAAAGCCGCCCAGGCTGTCTGTTTCTGTATTAAAATTACCCCTGGAAAGAATCACTTTCACCTCAGAAACGGCCTGATCGGTATAATAATCCCTGACAGATCCTTTGACTGAATAATTCTGCGTGTAAGATGCTTCAGCAAAGACCAATAAAGTAAAAAGCAGTACAAAATATTTCAATTTTAATTCCTCAATTATTCCACATATATCATTTATAAGCAAAGGACAGATGTGTTCTTTGTTAATTTATTTCAGGATATAAAGTTACGAAATTAATAAATAAATGTATAAAACAGGAAGGGCATGATCCCTGCAGGAGCCTAAAGAGGGATTGAGAAGCTAAAATCAGGGAAAATCCGCATGGACGGCGATGTTCCGGCCTGAGAAGGCGCCTTATTCTCGAATTGTCTGCGGTAAAACTTGCCTACAGTCGAACCTATTGCATAGGACATCAATGCAGCGGCTACAGCATCGGAAAACCAGTGCATTCCTCCCCTGTTAAGGGAAGAAACGCCAAACATCATATAAGCCGTATAACCATAGCCCAGAACCTTAAGCCAGGTCTTACCTGGGTAGAAGTTCGTTAAAGCCGAAACCACGGCCATTGTTGAAGATGTATGACCCGAGGGCCAGCCCCAGAATATCCCTCCCCGCCAAAAGCCAAAACGGAACTGTTTGCTTAGAGCCATCATATCACTTTCCTCCCTCCAGTTGGGATGCGGCCTTCCTGTAATTGCCTTAAGCATGGAATTATATACAAATGCCAGTGCGGTGGACTGCAGAACGGCAAAGGATGCCGCAACAGCCTCCTGATCGGAATTTAGCTTGCCATGCGCATAAAGCGCTCCCCCTATTACAAAAGGGAAATACTGCGCAAAACGGATCACGGGCCTTGCCGCATCTCCATAGGCAGGGTGTTCGTTAAAATACTTAAAAACGTAATAGTCGCTTCCGGTTGAGGTAAGCAGTGCGGTTGAAGCTATTCCTGCCAGATGGAGGTAAAGGTTAATTCCCTTAAAGCTGTTTACAATGTTGTCTCCCAGGCCGCTGTAAATCTTTATATCAGGCCCGGGCTGATTTACTGCAGAGGTGGAAAGTGAGACTGCATTACTGAAGCCCGGGCGGCTTAAACTTAAGGAGGATGCTGAATGAGCCTGCAGAAGAGACCTGCTTGTCTTAAAAACCGGTGAAATGCCTCCGGTGTAAACATCCTGTGCATTTAAGAGGGATGTTCCCCAAACGAGGAACAATAATAATGAGAGGTTTCTATTTATAACGCTTCTTCTCATGCGGTAAATATAATGTTTTACCCGTGCCCAGTCAAGAATTCATGAAGGAAACTCCTGTTGCCCGGGATTTTATGTCTTTTTTTGATAAATTAGAGCATTACAAACTTTTTTAATAGCACAATGACAGTTAAGAAGGCGTACAACAGCTGGTCTGAGACTTACGACACGGACGTTAACCTCACGCGTGACCTGGATGAAACGGCAACAAGAGAAAGCCTGCAAGGAATCAGCTACGGAAGGACGCTTGAGCTCGGATGCGGCACGGGGAAAAATACATCTTTTCTTTCGGGCATTTCAGAACAAATGTGGGCGGTGGATTTTTCAGAAGGAATGATTTCCAGGGCAAAAGAAAAGCTGAGGTCCGGCAATGTTACATTTTCACTCGCTGATATTACGAAGCCATGGCCTTTTTCAGACGGGACGTTTGACCTGATTGTCTCAAACCTTGTACTTGAACACATTGAAGAGCTGGATTTTATATTCTCTGAAGCCTCCAGGACGCTTAAAAAGGGAGGGGCATTCTTTGTATGCGAGCTCCACCCATTCAGGCAGTATCAGGGTAAAAAAGCCAGGTTTGAACGCGGGGACAAGACAATTGAAATACAGGCATATGTACACGACATCTCAGATTTCCTGGCATCTTCTAAAAGCAGCAGGTTAAATCTGAAGGACCTCAGGGAATGGCGCCATGAGAAAGACGAGGCACAAGGAGTGCCCAGGCTCATCTCCTTCAGATTTGAAAAATAGGGAATGCTTTTTATTCTTCTGTAACTCCGGCCTCTTCCATTACGAATTCCGGGGTCATAGGTTCACCGGCAAAGAATTCCCTTCTGTGCCCCTTTGTGTATGCCCAGCGGTGAAGCCAGCTGATGCCGCCGGCGCCGGTAAATGTATCGGGCGACTTGTACGCGCTGTCGCTTATTGCATCCTGAAGAGTAATGAACTTATAGCCGCGGTTTTTCAGCATACGGGCTATTTCACCGAAATGTTCCGAATTGATTGTATTGGCGTGAACTAAAAGCACCTGCTTAACTTCGCGTCCGAATAGTTTCACAGACTGTTTTTCAAAATATTCAAATTTGCTTTCCATGTAGGGGATGTATGCATCTGCAACTTTTTTCATCATCTCTTTATCCCCCTTGTCCCTTGCATTGTCATATGCGCGAGCAAATATCCAGTCGGAATTATCTATTGTTACAGGAGCAACAGTATAGCCTCTTTCAGAAAGAAAAGTATTAAATGAGTCTCTTTTGGCGATGGTTCTTCCGGTCTGGAGGAATGGGTGTCTGAAATACCTGAGTTTCATATTGTGCTCCTGGAGCACTTTCCCCACAGTTGCCTCTCCTTTAATCAGGTCGTCCTCATATTTCTGAAGAGGAATACGGTTAAGGCTCGGATGTGAATACGTATGGTTTCCAAGCTCAAGTCCCTGATCGAGCCATTTATTTAAGAGCTCCGCCTTTTTAGTATTATACGCGTTTTCATCATAGAGGTGGCTTTCTATTACAAAACCCACTGCCGGCACATTATTATCTTTAATTATTGAAAGGAGGTTATCTGTAAGCTCATTCCAGGACTTAATATCCTGCCTTGTGGATACGGCCGGGAGGTCGTCGAAGGTGATTGCAACTTCCCTTTCCGGATGACTGCCCTCAAGGTTCTGGGCATCAAGTAAAGATGTATTGAAAAAGAAAGCAATAATCAGGGATAATAGAGCTATTGTAAACCTAAATTTCATAAAGAGTTCCATTTTTGTGCCGTTTTGTATAAATGAGGCAGATTTATAAATGATTATCGATTGGCAAATTTAAGAATCTCACCAAACGTTACAGAAATAATAAGACAGGGCATAGTACCCCGTCTTATTTCTCCGCCTTATTTTCATATTCATCAATTTTTTCTTTTATTATCTGTGCGCTTTTTCTTAAGAGGAGCCTTTCTTCGTAGCTTAATCTTAATGGAAGCGTACCTAAATCCCCGTTTCCTCCGATCAGGTGCGGAAGCGACAGCGCGACTTCCCTTATCCCTTCGACCTCTTCATTTATGGTTGAGACTGTCAGTATTGCCCGGTTATCCCTGTTAATTGCATCAACTATTCTTGCAATTGCAGCGCCTATACCGTAGTAGGTTGAACCTTTGCCTTCAATAATTTTATATGCAGCATTGCGCACTCCTTCATCAATTTCGCGCCTGATCTGATCGTTAAATTCAACTTTTCTGAACTGGATGAAGTCTGCCAGAGGAATTCCGCTGATATCGATATTAGCCCATGTAAGGACTTCAGAATCCCCGTGTTCACCTATCACATATCCGTGCACATGCTGTGAGTCAACTCCGGCATGGATTCCGACCAGCGCCCTGAAACGGGCGGTATCCAGAGTAGTACCCGATCCGATAACGTGCGAAGAAGGGACCCCGTACTTCTGAGCAATTTTTGTACTGATATGTGTAATAATATCCACCGGGTTTGTTGCAATCAGGAATATTGCATTAGGGGCAAATTTCACTGTATTAGGGATTATCTGGTTTAATATTGCGGCATTTCTTTCGAAAAGCGCGAGCCTGGTTTCTCCCGGCCTCTGGCTTGCACCGGCAGCAATTATAATAATTTTGGCCTCTTTCAGGTCCTCGTAACTCCCGGCATGTATGTCGGTAGCGTGTGTAAAAGGAACTGCATGCTGTATATCTGCAGCCTCGGCAATTGCGCGTTTTTCATTAGCATCTATTAAGACAATTTCACTTGCGGCTTTTGTCATTACTATAGCGTAGGCTGATGTAGATCCCACCAGTCCGGCACCAATTATTCCAACTTTCATAGTTTCCTCAGTTTTCTGATAATATAATTATGAGAATACAAAATATTCGGAAATGATGCCATTGTTTTGCGGCAGAAAATGAATAAAAGGGGATATTTTTTTCTCCGTGAGCGGCCGTCTGCGGGAAATAGCATGAGAGCAAAGTCAGCTAATGGCAAAAAAAAGCCGGTTCAAGAAGAACCGGCTTTTTTAGAGAAGGATTTGACCAGTTTTACTTAAGAAGCATCATTTTCTTAATGCCCGTAAAGTTGGTTCCGTCAATTCCCTTTGCTTCCAGCCTGTAAATATACATTCCGCTTGGCAGGTTAGACGCATTGAATGAAAGTATCTTATGGCCGGCAGGCATTAAGCTGCCATTCATAAGTGTTAAGACTTCCTCTCCAAGAACACTATAGATCTTCAATGTTACGTTTGCATTTGTCCTAAGGTCAAAGCTGATGGTAGTTGAAGGGTTAAACGGGTTCGGATAGTTCTGATTAAGAGCATATGTAGCAGGAATCTTTGATAAATTATCTTCAACTCCGCTTACAGCGTCAAAATCAGCCATGCTTCTCGGAATCAGTTCGTAGCCGTCGTTCAGGTCTTTGGATGAAGTATACTGACCAACGACACCCGTAATATTAGCAGGCAATTTAAGTTCTTTTGCTCCGTCGATATCGGTATCAAGATCGATAAAGAGTATAGTTGAATCTTTCTCGTTACCAACTATCATGCTGGTATTTACGCCCGATGCCGGCAAGATAGGGCTTGAAGGATATCTGTAAATGTTTTTAACTTTTACAAGACTTCCCTCATATTTTTCTGAATTAACATCTTTTATTGATATTTCAATTGGAGCAGGAACTCTTGCATTTGTCTTGAGTACCGTAACGCTTCCTTTTTCACCTACTTCAGTTGTAAGAGGAACAAATTCAGTTGCACCCTTATACTGATCGATCTTGCCTTTTACAAGTATGCTGTCGCCAATGTTCAGCGCGGCTGAAAGTTTCTTGGCTGAATAGAGCAGTACACCTGCAGTTCCGTCAGTAATATAGTAGTTATTTCCACCGGCACTTGCGGTAAAGTCGGGTGAAACAACAATGCCTTTAGCCTTAAGTGTCTGTCCCTTTCTGTCGGGTATAAAGTCGGTGTTCAAGTCTTCTCTTGCCGTTGCCAGAGAAAGAACCGGTACAGTTACGTCTGTTGTATTTCTCGGTATAAGTATGTAACCGTCACTGAGGGTCTGCGAATTCTGTCCGACCACGCCAATGATATCCAGCGGCCATTCAGGTTCACTTGTTCCCGGCAGCTTTGTGTCGTGATCAATAAAGAGTGACAAAGAATCTGTACTAGTGCCGACAGTCAAAGTTGTGTCGTTTGAAACCGGCCATGGCACGCTTGAAGTCATTTTTGAAAGGCCTCTTACAACAACAAGATTACCTTCATACTGTTCAGACTTAAGGTCTTTTACAGTAATGACCACCGGAGCAGGAACAGAAGCATTTGCTTTAAGAACAACCATACTTCCCTGGTCGCCGATAACGGTATCCGCAGGGGTGATTTCAGTCTGGCCGTTATGCTGGCCGATTACGCCTGTTACCCTGAGGCTGTCGCCAACGGTCAGTTCTTTAGTAAGCTTCTTTGCTGCAGAAAGAACGATACCGGCAGTCTTGTCGTTTAAGAAATAGACGCTTCCTGTGTCGCTTTTTGAGAGGTTATCTGTAACCACAACACCAACGATCGTTACACTCTGACCCATTTTGTCAGGTACAAGATCACTATTCAAGTCCTCTCTTGCCGAGGCAATTGAGATTGATGGAACCGGGGCCTCAGTGCCGAGCGTAAAGTCTGCCCCGCCAATTATCTTTGAGAGGACAAAATGCTTTAATGTATCAACAGTTGAAGGCAGCTGGCTCCATGTGTCAGAAGACTTCTGGTGCATTTTGAGGGCCGGTTCATAGATACCGTTTAACTCTGTAGTCGGGTTGTAGTAGAGTTTAAGGTCGGCATTCCAGCCTTTTACGCCACCGAAAGTTGAGACTGAATAGTTCTTGAATATTGAAGCCTGGGCATTTGAGGTAAGCTGAGAGCCCGGGACATAAGTCATGGCTACTGAATCGGGCAGTGTGCCTTTTCCCTTATGCCAGGTAATTTCGCCGATCGTTTTGCCGTCAACGCCTGTGAATACAGTGGTCAGGCTGTCTGCAATTTTTCCAGTGGCTGTAACTGAAGGCTTGCCTGTAGGGACATATTCATCAGCACCTATTGATACAGGTCCGGTAGTGAAACCTGTGCTTCTTGCATCCCCATCAATGTCAGTTGAAACCATAGCACTTGGAGTACCCTGTGCCTTCACGAGCCATGAGGATGGATTTATGTGAAGGTCATATAAAGTATCAGATTTAACGAATGAGGTTCTGGGATCAACTGAGAAAGAGTTTGTTTCTCTTGGAGCCAGATTTGCGATTGCCTTATATTCTGGCATTGTTCTGTAGATCTTAGTTCCGTCATAAACAACACCGCTGTTAGCAACTGATGTATCAGCAAAGAACAAATTATTATCGCTGCCTACTGTCATTCTCTGGAGGACTGCTGAATTTTCAACCTGGAAGCAGCTTGCTTCAGTTACGCCTGTACCATTAGAGCTTGTACCCATCGTATTTACTAACAGATTATTCTTAAGATCCAGTGTAGCAGTTGTAAAACTCTGCACATTCAGGCATGATGAACGATGAGCAGCATTTGTTGCAGCTACTGCCGGGGGAACAGAATTATTCAAATAAACAGTGTTATTATAGACACTAAAGGTTCCGTTTCCGCCGCCGTTTGTAATGGCAATTCCTCTTACAGCATTAATTGTACTGGAAGCCTTTGGAGCTCTGAGGTCATAGACCATATTATTAAAGATCTTCACCTTTACATTAGCTCCGGCGTGAATATTTGTAAAGATTCCGTCAGCGCGACCTGTAGTAGTGGCATTTGTAAAGATATCGTGGATCTTATTGCCGGAAATTTCGATATCTGTACCGTCCTTAACCGCAGGAACACAAATAGCGATAGTTGAACCGGTTGTTAATGCAGAATTGCTGTTATAAATTGAGCTCATCTCGTTATCGCGGATTATAATTTTTCCGCTGCTAACGACTGTAGCGCTTCCACCTGCATTGAACCAGATTCCATAAACCTGATTTGTGGTCTGAATTGCCACATCAAGATTCTGGAACTTATTTTTCTCAATTGTAAGATCGGATTCGCAATCAATCTGCATTACGCGCACATCGTAGCTTGCGCCCGATTTAATTGAAAAGTTTCCAAATGTACATCCTGTTACAACGTTGCCTCGGTTTGGATTAGTACCGCTGATACCATAAGTTTTCCAGGCATTAAGCCAGAAACCTGCGAAATTACAGTTTTCTATCTTATTATAGCTTATTGCCATGCTGGTATCTGTTTCTGATGAGCTGGATGTATAGAAACGTACACCCATCGCACCGGTTTGAACTATTCCTGCAGTAGGCTTCATATCAATCTTAAGGTCCTTCAGGTGATTAAACCTGCCGCCCTGTGTCATTTTACCGTTTAACTGGGAGTTACCCACGCAAACACCAAATTCGAACTTCAGTGCGAGAGTTGACAAGCCGTTGTCATTTAAGGTCAGGCCCTGAATTGTCGTATACTGTGTTCCATCGAGGCGGATAATTGCATCAGCAGTAGAAGCACCGGAAGTACTGCCGCTGCTACCGTTCGTAGGCATCAGGACAACCGGACCGCTTTCATTCATCAGTGTGATGGTATTTGTTTCCGAAGTTCCTTTTACATTAAGGAGATGAAAAATGTCATCATAGGATCCTTCACGGACTTTCAGAACCACAGGTCCTGCAATTCCATTTATGTTCAGTGCCGTTGCCGCGTCACTTATCGTCTTGTAGTCCGCACCTGTTCCACCTACGGTGTAAGTACCAGCAGGAATTGGAGTTGGTGTTACAGGCTCAAAAGTGAATACTGTGTTCGCATCAGGTGAGTTTGATATAGAGCTGAAAGCATTTGTCATTGTCTGGTGGTATACCCTTGGACTTGCTGTACCACCGACGTTAATGCTTAAGAATTTCCCTGTTGCCGAGCCAGCCGCTGTAATCGCTGTATTGTCAGCCAGACCAATTGAGGCTGAGGTACTTACATTGTTAGCCTTTGTCATGGCACCATAAACAAATTCTATTTTATTTGTGCCTTCATAAAGTTTTACCTGAAACTGAGAATTTGCTGAAGTGGAACTGTTCCACTTTACATTTTTCCATTCAACCGTAAGTATACGGCTTCCTGCAGCACCCTCTAGCAAATAAGTAATGTCGGAAGTTGCTCCAACCGCCAGATTATCCCATAATGGTGCAACAATCTGCCTTAAGGCTCCGTCCAGAGCATCGGCTTTTGTAGCATTAGCAAGATCTGCACCAAACCTTAAGAAACCGTTGGTTGAGACCTGGAACTGGGTATAATCCTTTCCAGCATAGTTAAACGAAAAGCCGATTTCGGTCGCATTAGTGTAACCTTCATCGGCTGTAGCTCCTGCAACCCAAGTAAACGGATTTGCTCCTGAAAGAGCAGTAAACGTTCCTGGAGCCGAGGAGAACTTGTAATTCAACTGTCCGTAGGTGCTAATTGAACACAGCACCACCAGTAAGAACACAATTGAAAAGATTTTCTTCATTTGGAATCCCCGAAGTAATTAATAAATAAGATGAATTAAAGAAAAAGACTAAAATGAAAAGCGAACAAAATTAAAGGACTGCTCCTATGAGATCCTTTCCCCGTATGGGGTACGGGACCCTTGGAGTTGAAAAGTAATGGCAAAGCTAAGACATTAATAGTTTTCTAGCAAGAAATACTTTTTAAATAATTTTTCCTCACCGAACCCCAAATCAGATAATCAGACCATATATCCGGCCAATATTAAGGGCGTATTTTACATATAGTTACAGAAAATGAATGCACTTGAAATAAAGAAATTAGGTTTGTAAATAAAATTAACAATCAGATTGAGAGGAATATGGGAAAGAAAATCATTATTACAGGCGCAACAGGCCTGATCGGGAAATATATTACACAGGTCTTAAGCTCACGCGGCGACGAGGTAACCGTTTTTACACGCTCTCCTAATACTGCCAAAAACGAACTCCCGGGCGCAAGGGAATTTGTCAAGTGGGACTCATATGATAAGACCGGTGAATGGCAGAGGCACATCGAGGGTAAGGACGCAATTCTGCACCTTGCCGGGGAACCGCTCCTGGGCGCCCTGTGGAGCAACGACTACAAGGAAAAAATACTTAAAAGCCGTGAACTTGGCACCAGAACCCTCGTTTATGCCATCAGCCGGACAGATAATAAGCCTAAAGCTTTTATTTCTGCCTCGGCAATCGGCTATTACGGCTCTTCTGAAAACAACGTCACGTATACAGAGGAAAGCCTTCCCGGAGATGGCTTTCTGGCAGAAGTATGCAAACGCTGGGAAACCGAGGCTGCCGAAGCTGAAAGCCTTGGACTGAGGCGGGCAAGCGTCAGGGTTGGAATCGTCCTCGATACAAGAGAAGGTGCTCTTGAAAAACTGCTTACCCCGTTCAAATACTTCATGGGGGGAACGGTAGGTGAAGGGAACCAGTGGATCTCCTGGATACACCTGATTGATGTGGCAAATATATTTATATTTGCCCTGGATAATGATTTTGTAGACGGAGCGCTTAATGCCGTTGCACCAAACCCCGTCAGAATGAAGGATTTTATGGAAATCCTGGGCGGCGTGATGAACAGGCCCTCGTGGCTAAAAATACCTGAATTCCCGATTAAAGCCGCAATTGGCGAAGCTTCGGTTCCTGTTACAGAAGGAATAAAAGTCCTGCCTGAAAGGACTCAGGAGCTGGGCTACCGGTTTCAGTTTTCCAGGTTTGAAGATGCACTGAACGACCTTCTGAAAAGCAGCTAGTTATTTCAGGAAAGAACCTCAGGTTGAGGTTCTTTCCCATTTACCTTGACATTTCACCTCTTTCAGCGTTAATCTATTAATTAGACCGGATCCTGTTATAATGCTTTATCCCATACTTATAAATTGCCGGAAGCAGATTAAAAGCATCCAGCTTACTGATGCTCTTTGCCGTTACACTCTGGCCATCCTGGTAACGTTGTCTTTAAGTTAAGTGATACTTAAGAAATTATCTCAAAGCGATTGTTCATTGCTAAATGAATAATAGAAAGGTCAGGATAGTGTATGAAACGTTTTACCATTTTCTTTTTTTTAATTTTAACTTTATCCCTCAGCGCACATGAGTGGAAGGAACAGGCATCAGGAACAAAAAAGGACCTTCTTTCCATTTCGGCTGTAACAAACAAGATCGTCTGGATAAGCGGCCGTCATGGTACTGTACTCCGCACTGTAGATGAAGGCACAACCTGGCGGAATGCTGGAGGCGGATCTGTACTCGATACAATGGACATATTGAACATTTTCGCCCTGGATTCCTCTACAGCCTTCTGCAGCGCTTCCCCGGTGACAGATACAATAATGTATAAGACTACCTCCTACATATTTAAGACAAGCAACGCCGGCAAAACCTGGACAAAAGTTTTTACGCAATCAGATGGACGGATAAACGGAATGTTTTTCTTCGATACCAGCCGTGGCATTGCCTGCGGAAACCCGGTTAATAACCGATGGTCCATCTGGATTACAAATGACGGCGGCATAACCTGGGACTCTAGCAAAATAAAAATTGCAATGGCTGCCCAATCCAGCTCCGGATGGAATAACTCGGTCTGGGGAGATACCTCATCCCACATGCTGGCTTTCGGAACAAATGATTCAACACTCTACGTCTCAACTGATTCAGGAAAAACCTGGACCTCCAAAGCCACAAAGGGACTTAGAGATATCACTGCAATTTATTTCTCCAATAATAACGGCTTTGCAGCAGGTGAAAGCTTACTAAGAACTGAAGACCTGGGAAAAACCTGGAGAACTGTAAACGCTTCCGGAACCGGAATGATCACCGGAATAATTGTACACGAGAACTGGGACTGCTTTATGACGAGAATGGGAAATAAAACAATACCGGATAATCACGTCTACAGCGCCCAGAACTTCGGCGACAGCACCTGGCACGTTGCCTATACCGCGCCTGATACATCCGCATATTTATATCTTACTCAGGCCCGTAACGGACAGGGCAATGCATGGGCGGTTAGACAGAATGGAGGAATTACAATCGGGCTGCACTCGCCATCAGAAAGCCAGCCATCTGCAGTTGAAAAAGGCAATACTTCACCAACAGTTTATAGCTTAAGCCAGAATTACCCGAATCCGTTTAACCCCAGCACAACAATTAAATATTCCATTCCTGAAAGAAAGCTTGTCAATATTAAGGTATTCGATATCCTGGGGAAAGAAGTTGCAGTTCTCACAAATGACTTTAAGGATGCGGGCACATATACCCTTCAGTTTGACGGAAGCAGCCTGCCAAGCGGAATGTATATCTACAGGATTCAGGCCGGAACATTTACTGAAAGCAGAAAACTGATGCTGCTAAAGTAACCATTCAGTGAGAAGGCCCGGGCATTTATGCTTTTTTGCCTATTTCTCTTTTGAATTGCCGCGAAGGCTAAAGCTCGCGGCAATTCAGCTTTCTTAATCAGATCGCGCTGCAAATATTTTAAATATGAAGTTTATCTTTTTTATTTTATATTCCTTCCTGAATTTTATCTGTAATAATCCCCTGTAACTTTTGAATTTATATATTATTAAAATTCATTAATGGGAGCTCATTATGTTTTCAAAGAAAACTGCAGATTGCTTTCTCTTCCTTAAGCACCCTGGGGCTTCACTTATTTCAAAGTACACCATTCTGTTTTCTATTCTTCTTTTCAGCACCGCCTCGGGTGAGGATTATTCCGTTAAGTCACCCAATGGTAGACTGACAGTTACAGTCTCAACTAAGGACAGCGTAATTTTTTCCGTTTTACTGGACGGAAAAAACCTGATTAACCCGAGCCCTGTTTCAATGAGGCTGAAAAATGGGATGCAGCTGGGTAAAAACACTTCAGTTAAAGGGACAAAGAAAAATACAATAAATGAAACAATTGAAGCGGTTGTACCCGTTAAGAATAAGATAATTAAAAATAACTGCAATGAGCTCTTAATAAACTTCAAGGGGAATTACAGCCTGGCCTTCAGGGCTTACGACGACGGAATGGCCTACAGGTTTATTACAGACTTCCCCGACAAGGAGATAACCGTGGAATGGGAAAATGCCAGGTTCAATTTTGCCGGCGACTACAGGGTCTTCTTTCCCGAAGAAGAGCTCTGGGACTTTGTATCCCATTATGAACGTTCATATAAGGACACGCATCTTCTGGCAATAAAAGATACACAGTTCTGTTCACTCCCTGTCCTTCTTTCTACTGAAAACAAAACTAAGATTCTTATAACTGAAGCTGACCTTTACGACTATCCCAACATGTTCCTCTATGGAACAGGAGCTGCAGCCTTCAGGCCGGCCTTTCCCAAAGTCACGCTTGCACTTAACCACGTTAACGACAGGGATGACGACATAACAAAACTTGCCGATTATATAGCAGTTGTAAAAGGCAGAAGAACTTTCCCCTGGCGCGTTATTGCTGTTGCACCCGACGACAAAGACCTGCTTGAATGTGACCTCGTCTATAAACTCTCAAGCCCTAACGAAATTGAAAATACGAACTGGATCAAGCCTGGCAGGGTTGCATGGGACTGGTGGAATGACCGCAATATATATAACGTCAGTTTCCCCTCCGGAATTAATACAAACACATATAAGTATTATATTGATTTCGCCTCCAGATTTGGCCTGGAATATGTGATTCTGGATGAGGGGTGGTCACGTTCGAGCCACGACCTTCTGCATACCGTACCGGAACTTGACCTTCCGGAACTTATTCAGTATGCCCAAAAGAAAAACGTCGGTCTTATACTATGGGTCCTCTGGAATGCGCTCGACGAAAATATAACACAGGTTCTGGACCAGTTTGCTTCCTGGGGTGTTAAGGGAATTAAAGTCGACTTCATGCAAAGGGGCGACCAGTATATGGTAAACTTCTATGAACGCACAGCCAATGAGGCTGCTAAAAGAAAACTTGCTGTAGATTTTCATGGGGCGTACAAGCCTTCGGGACTTAACCGCAAATATCCGAACGTCCTTTCGCAGGAAGGTGTAAAGGGTCTGGAACACGATAAGTGGAGTACAGACGTCACCCCCACGCACGACGTTACACTCCCATTTACAAGGATGGCCGCAGGACCCATGGATTTTACGCCGGGCGCAATGATAAACGCAAACAAGGACGATTTCCGCGCAATATTCTCTGAACCGATGAGCCAGGGGACACGATGCCATCAGGCGGCAATGTACGTGGTATTTACAAGCCCCTTGCAGATGTTTTCGGATAATCCTTCAAATTATATGAAAGATTCGGCTTATACACGTTTCATTTCACGCATGCCCTCAGTCTGGGATAAAACCGTGGGGCTCAGTTCCCAGGCAGGAGAATATGTGTCTGTTGCAAGAAAAAGCGGCAGCTCCTGGTACATTGGTGCAATGACGGACTGGAATAGCCGGGAGCTTGAAATCCCGCTTTCATTTCTTGAGGCTGGGAGCTACAGACTTGAATACATTGAGGACGGGGTTAATGCAAACCGCCATGCCTCAGACTATAAATTTGGCAATAAGGACATTAAATCTTCAGAAACATTAAAGATAAAACTTGCACCCGGAGGAGGATGGGCTGGAATTTTAACTCCTGCTAAATAACCGCCAAATTAACAATTACTGAAAAACCCCTGAGAAATTCTTTTTCAGGGGCTTTATATCTCCGGAACTTCTCCCAGAAGAAAACTTTCACCGTTGAAACAAACCCAAATTTAATTATATTTCCCTGAAGTGATTATTGAATTTTTACAGGGGGATATTCATGGAAACTATCACATATTCTCTCAGATGCGGGGATAAAAATTCGCAGGAGTACTATAAAACTGTAAGCAGGTTTGCTGACGAGGTTTTAATAAAGTCTGAGGATTCCCTTCTGCCGCTCATTAAAGATTTTAAAGAATATCTGAAGAAATACAAGCTCGAAGAAATCCGTGAAGATGAGGAATATCTTCTTGAACTGATCAGTTTTGGAGTATTGTGGCAGACTTACGCTCACGTTGCACTCAAAGTCCACGCTGCACCTTTTGTAACACTTTCCCATATGTCGGAGTGGCGCAAAAGGCATCAGAAGGTAAAACCATATATTGACATAGCCCGGGGCCTCCTCACCACTCTTTTTCTTCTGCCGCAGAAGTCACGATCCAAAGAACATTCACTTCCGACCTTAAACCAGATAGACCACGTCTGCAAATGGTTCGAAGCAACGGGGGAATTCCGCGAGCAGGCACTGCGATTCATTCTCTGGAGGGCTTACTGGCAGACTAAGAGCAAGGAGGAACTGCAGGTTATTTTTCAAACCATATACAATTTCACCCTGTGGTTTCAGGAAAGCTCACTCAAGGCGCTTGGCAAATACACGGAAAATGTGGAAGGTTTCTTAAGAAAATCATTTAATCATTACATGTGGCGTGAGGACCGGATTTCCTGCACGCGCTCGCGTGCAGAGTATCATCTTAACATGGCCGGAGCAGAGCTGATGAACAGGGCATTCAGGAAAGATTTTCAGAATACGGAGACTAAAGCCGTTCTGCTTCCCGGCTGCATGAGAGGCCGCCCGGCTGAAGAGTGTGAAGCCACAAAGGTCCCGGGAGGGCTGCGCTGTGAAGGCTGCCTTGCAGGCTGCCGCGTTAACCAGATCCGCGAGATGGGAAGGAAGTATAATTTTGAAGTTTACGTCATTCCCCATGCATCCGACCTTTCGCTCTGGGGGCCGCGTGAGAGTGCCCCAAGCCGGGGAGTAATTGCATCGGCCTGCATTACAACTCTTGTTGAAGGAGGCTGGGAGCTCAAACGCTACGATGTACCCGCCCAGTGCGTCATTCTGGACTTTTGCGGCTGCAAAAAACACTGGCACAAAGACGGGCTTGAAACAGAGCTGAACATCCGGGAACTAAAGAAAATACTTTTAGAATCCTGAACCTTCAGCCTCTGTTTCATAAATCCATAATTATTTGGCCTGATTTGAAAGTGTCTGCAGCGTCTGCTGCAGTCTTTCAAGTTCCCTGGCCGCCTCAGGAAATTTCTTCTCTCCCTGAAGCCTCAGATAATTGTTAAAGGCATCATTGGCAGTTTTAATCTGCGCCTGCATACTGGGAGCCTGCTGCTGCGCCGCCTGAGGCTTAGTGCCGCTTGAAGCAGTCTCGGCAGGAGGCGGCTGGGGCGAGCGGCTGAATAGTCCGCCTAAGGCATCCTCAAAGGTTTTTGCATAACTCATATTTTCCTGATGCATTACAACCACAAGCCTCAGCTCTGGATAAGCTGCTGTTTCTGCCTGCAGGTAGATCGGTTCAACATAAAAAAGTGTGTTATTTACCGGGATCGCCAGTACATTTCCGCGTATCACCTTTGAACCGTGCTGATCCCAGAGCGTAAGCTGTCCTGACAAGTAGCTGTCCTGGTCAATTTTCGTTTCCACCTGCTGAGGTCCAAGCACAGTCTGATCCTTTGGGAACTGGTACGAGATAAATCGCCCGTAATTTTCAGGGTCGCACATTCCTGCAATCCATCCGATAAGCACCTGCCGGTTCTTGGGAGTAAATGGAAGCATCAGGACAAACTGCTGCTTGTCTGAGCCCGGTACCTGCCACATTATATAGTATGGATCTACCGGCTGCACCTCGTTATAATATTTTGCCGTCGCCCTGACCCAGAGGTCCTCCTGGTTGTAGAAGACCGTAGGATCTGTCATATGATATTTTGCATAAACTATGCCCTGAGTCAGAAGCATTTCCATGGGATAACGCAAGTGGTTCAGAATTTCCTTAGGCATCTCCTCACGTGACTTGAAAAGATGAGGGAATATTTTGCTCCAGACCTTAATTATAGGGTCTTTCTTGTCCATAATATAGAAGTTCACCGTTCCGTCGTATGCATCAACAACAGCTTTAACGGAATTGCGGATATAATTTGCACCTTCCAGATAAGAGCTGAAATCCGTAGTGAGGTTTCTTGTCTCGTTGCCTTCCTTATAGGGAATATTTTCCTGAGCTGAAAAGGGCTGGCTGTACGGGTAGTTGCCCGAGGTGGTATAAGCATCCAGCATCCAGTAAAGTCTCCCGTTGGCAAGGACTATATAGGCATCCTTATCAAAATTAAGGAACGGGGCAAGCAGCTTTACCCTCTCCTGCACCTGGCGGTGAAACATGAGGCGGCTTTGGGTTGTGGGATAGTCTGAGAAGAGGAAATTGGTCCCGTCGAACTTCCACCCGTAAAGGAATTTCCTCCAGAAGTTTGATAGCTCAACTCCTCCTTTGCCCGAATATTTTGTATAGACATTATCCTCGCCGCTGGGGTAGTCAAACTCCTTCGCCTTGGTGTTTACAACAACGGGCGAGTTCGTTTCCTCTCCAAAATAGATCTGCGGCTGGCTGACCTTGAGAGAAGGTGATTCGCTGACCGGCGGAATATCCTTTATTAAAAGGTGCGGCAGCCCCTGCTCCGTAAATTCATTAACGGCTGCCATTGTGATTCCGTAGCCGTGAGTGTACTGGAATCTTTTGTTGACGAAGGTCTGGCTCTGAGGCGGCAGGTTGTCCAGATTAATCTCGCGGCCGGAGACCATAACCTGCCTCATTTTACCGTCAATATTATAGCGGTCCACGTCAACGTCAGAAAACTCATAATAAAGGCGGATCGACTGAAACTGCCTGTAGACAGCGTCGAGAGCCTTCCAGTCCCAGAGCCGGACGTTATTAAAGATATTTGGATTATTCTGAACAGTCTGCTGTGTAAATGATCCTGTAAGGGGGTATTCCTTTTCCTCCATATTATCCAGCCCGAAAGCCATGCGTGTAAACTTTATGTTGTTCTGTATATACGGGCGTTCGAATGTTATTTCGTTTGGTTCAACCACGAGCCACTGAAAAATTTGCGGAAGTGCTCCAAAGGCTATAATCCAGATTGCCGCAATAAGAACGGCCGGCACCGCAAGCACGCCAATATATGGGCGGTCGGAAAACTTGCGGAACTTCCTCGAATAAAACTCCCCTGCCTTGCGGCGCGTGTAGGGCACTAATAACAATAAACCGATAATAACGAGTAAAACAATTACAACTGCATATGCCGGAAGAAGAATGTTTACATCCGTCCAGCCCGGTCCTGCAACTACTCCTGTGGAGGAAAACATAAGGTGATAGCGCTCTAAATATCTTCCCACGGCAAGAGCAAGGACAAAGACGGAAGAAGTAAGGAATAACGGGCTCGACCATCCGGCGCTGTTTATTTCAATTTCATACGGGAAATAAAGGAAGATATTATTCTCCCTGAAACGCGTAAATGAAACGACGAGTGCTGCAATAAGCGCAACTGTCGAGGAAAGCATGAAGAGCCAGTAAATGGAATCATAAAAAGGAAGCGAGAACAGGTAGAAGCCTACGTCTTGTCCAAGTATGGGCTCACGAATTCCGGTATCTACCCTGTTGAAGAATTTAAGGATCACCTCCCAGTTGGAATATCCCCAGAGCCCGCCCATGACAAGTCCCAGCACACGGGCAGCTATGTGGACGGTTTTATTCCTTCGTGGAATTGAAAGCATCAGAACGTAAATTAAGATGTAGCCCAGAATGGCTCCAAGTACGCCGAAGCCGATATTTGAGGAATTAATAATCCAGAACCGGTCGCCGTAGCCGAGGCTTTCGTACCACAGCGCCTCTCCCCAGAAATCCATAAACCAGAAAAAGAAGATCGTGAGGGCTGCAATTACGGCGCCAAGCAGCATTCTTCCCTTTTCCTGTCTTTTTGCTCCTGTAAAAAACAGAAAAGCAGCAATTAAAAGCAGAGCTATAAATAAGGCATTATACATTTATCTTTCCTCCCCGGTAAAAATGAAAGCTCATTCAGATTAATTATACAAATATATAATTCCTGCAGTTATGAAACTGCTCTGCGGCTTAAAATTTTCATAGCATTCCGGCAATTACCACTGCCTGGTTATGTTCAGTATCCTTTGCCCCGTAGAGGAGAGTTACAGTCTTGTTTTCCTTTTCAGCATTACGGATTTCACTTAATAGATCTTTTTTACCAGAGAGTTCACTGCGGTACTTCTTTTTGAACTCCTGCCACTTTGCCGGATCGTGATTAAACCACTTCCTGAGTTCGCTGCTCGGCCCCAGTTCCTTAAGCCATAGGTCAACGTGTGAGCCTTCTTTTTTTATCCCCCTTGGCCACAGGCGGTCGACAAGGATTCTAAAGCCGTCCTCCTCGTCGTATTCTTCATATATTCGTTTAAGCTTTACCATACCAATTTCCGGGCTGTTATGAATGAAGATAAAAAGAAAGACGGAGAAAAGAAATGGAGATAGGTTTTAGAATAAAGCCGCCCGGCACAGTGCGGGCGGCTTTATTAAGAATTAAGATAAAAACTGCTTACTTTGCGGGTTCCCAGAAGCAGTTCTTTGGGGAAGATATTTTCCCATCAGTTTTTAATTTTTTCATGGCCTTGTCAACCTCTTTTCTTTCAATGCCTGAGATTTCGGCTATCTGACCTGCCGACAAAGGCTTCTGTGCCTTTTTCATTGTTTCCAGTACCTGCTCTGCTACTTCCATTTATACTCCTATAGATAATGTAAAAAGTTCTTTTTCATCTTCCGGCAGTAAGTTACCGGGTCTTTAAATTAGCTTATTTTATTTTCTGAAGAAAGAAAATTTTAATTTGTCCGGATATTTTTTTATGATACCCCAAGGCTCTCTAAGACATGGCCACGCGCAACACTTCAAAAGCATATGGGGGAATGAAAGACGCTTGCTATTGACCGGGAAATATTTAAAATACCTAAAAGTAACTTTGATCTGAATCATCTGCATGGCTTCCTAAATTATATTCGCTTTTCAAATCCTCCTTAAGCGATTATTCCCTTTCTCGACTGAATCGGTTTTAAGAAATTTCTGCGGGTTAATCTTATGCATGAACCGGGAAGAAATATAAAAGGGGAACTTCATCTTACATCAAAACAAATTTCCGTCGCCGGAGGAGTGGCAATTGTAAGCGGGATGGTAATTGGCCCCGGAATTTTCAAGACCCCTTCAATTGTTGCCGCAAATTCAGGCAGTGAAATTATTACTCTCGGCCTCTGGCTTCTGGGCGGAATTATATCGCTGCTCGGGGCTCTCTGCTACGCAGAACTTACAAGCACTTACCCTAATGCCGGAGGAGAATATTATTTTCTTACAAAGTCTTTCGGCAAACGCATAGCATTTTTGTTCGCCTGGGCACGCATGACGGTCATTCAAACCGGATCAATTGTAATGCTTTCATTTATTATTGGAGACTACGCTTCAGAAGCACTCCGCCTGGGAACATATTCATCTTCAATATACGCTGCTTTAACTGTACTCATCTTAACAGGGGTTAATCTCTTGGGACTTCCTTCAAGCAGCAGGCTTCAGATGGCGCTGATTGCAGGAATGCTCGCCGGAATCATGATAATTGTTTTCGCGGGCATTATCTCACCTTCTCCTCAGGAGCTAAATGCCATTACTGCCCCAGAAGGTGAAGCTCCAGATGAAACAAGCCTGGCGTTTGGAAGGGCAATGATATTTATTCTTTTAACCTACGGAGGCTGGAACGAGGCAGCTTACATATCAGCCGAGGTAAAAAGCAGGAAAGGAATAGTTAAGGTCCTTTTCTACAGCATTGGACTTATTACTTTCGTCTATCTCCTTATAAATTTTTCTTTACTTAAAGGTTTCGGCTTCTTGAACGTTTCCGCATCTGAAACCGTGGCAGCGGACTTCGTACTAAGGGCACTCGGCAAAGACTGGGTGAAACTGATCAGCCTTTTAATTGCTGCCTCAGCCCTCAGCACCGTAAACGCCGTAATGATCACGGGCGCCAGGACGAACTATGCCCTCGGACGGGATTTCAGTACCTTCCGTTTTCTTTCCAAATGGAACAGTAATGAAAAATCCCCCCAAAACGCATTCCTGTTCCAGAGCGGGATTGCCTTTATTTTAATAATTCTTGGAAGCCTTACAAGAAGCGGCTTTGTTACCATGGTTGAATATACGGCACCTGTCTTCTGGCTATTCTTTCTCCTTGTTGGAGTAACTCTTTTTATTCTGCGCTATAAAGATCCAATTACGTTCCGCCCGTTTAGTGTTCCATTGTACCCTGTTGTACCTGTCATGTTCTGCTTAAGCGCAGCCTATATGCTTCACTCAAGCTTAAGCTATACGGGTATCGGGGCCTTAATAGGCATATGTGTTTTATTTGCCGGAATACCATTTTTATTCATAAAAAATTCCGAAGAAAAGGAGGAGCAACTATGAAACACGTTAAAAAATATTATCTGTTTATTCTGACACTGTTTTTTATTCAGAATGTAAGTTTTTCTCAGGTACCTTTCGTCCCGACTCCCTATGAGGTCGTCGAAGGAATGCTTAAACTGGCAGATGTTGGTGAAGATGACATAGTCTACGACCTGGGCTGCGGGGACGGAAGGATTGTCGTTACAGCGGCAGCTAAATACGGCGCCCATGGCCTGGGAGTAGATAACGATCCGCAGCGCGTAAAGGAAAGCATGGAAAACGTGGAGTCAAACGGAGTTAAGGATAAGGTGGAGATCCGCCAAGAGAACCTTTTCAAGACCGACTTAAGCAAAGCTACTGTCGTAACGCTGTATCTCCTGAGTGATATAAACGTTAAGCTCCGTCCGAAGCTTTTCGATGAATTGAGACCGGGCACGAGGATTGTGTCTAATAGTTTTGACATGGACGAGTGGGAGCCTGAACAGATCAACCTGGTTAACGGGCGCACATTGTATTTTTGGAAAATTCCCGCAAACACCTCCGGCAGATGGGAATGGGTAATTCCCAACGGTACGTCTAATGAGAATTACACCCTCACGCTTAACCAGAAATTCCAGAAGGTTAACGGGACGCTTGAAGTAGGAAAAGAAACCTATCAGATTATGAATACAAAACTTGATGGTGATTCTCTTGAATTCAGCATCCTCAGGAATGTAGGTGATAAGCAGGTAAAACATACCTTCAAAGGGAAGGCTATGGAAAATATGTTTCAGGGAACGCTTCAAAGGCAGGATGAAAACGAACTGGCATTTTCGGCAAAACGCAAAATTGGGACCATGAAACCCATTGACCCTTTGATGATCAAAAGAGCAGGATTTTAACCTTTATAGTATCTTCCGGCACCGGGCGGACTTCCCTGTCCGCCCCTGCCTTGTCTGTAACAGTTACCCTACATGGTCCAGCAGCAGGAATGTACCGCCTTTATATTCATTCACCTCTGTCATATTCTTATTGTCATATTCACATAAGTCAAACAAAGGGCAGATTGAGCAGTTTGGAAGCGTCTGCCGGCAGATTTCCCTTCCGAATCGGATAAGATTTGCGTGCAGCGAGTGTGCCGTCCCCTCAGGAAGCGTTTTATTTAATTCCAGCGAGGTCTTCTCGGGCGTCGTGGCTTTTATTACACCTGTTCTGTTTAATATGCGGAAGATGTGCCTGTCTACAGGGCATACATTCCTGTGAAAGGCAAACATCATAACGCACTGCGCTGTTTTAATTCCAATACCTTTGTGGCTTGTCAGGCTTTCAATTGCCTGGGTTGTATCCATGTCTTTCAGGTAATCCAGGGACATACGGCCGTAAGTCTCCAGGAGGTAATTAAGGACATTTATTATTGCTCTTGCCTTGGGGCGGCTGAATCCTGCCGATTTTATCGGATCCTCCAGGGAATCAACATCTGCCCGGGCGGCATCTTCCCACCGGGGATACTTCTTCTTAAGGTTCAGAAATGACTTATATGAATTCCGGTCGTTTGTATTCTGTGAGAGAATTGTGGCAATGAGAATATCCACCGGATCAGGCTCAGGGTTCTCCTGACGGGGTAGCCCGTACTGCTTTATCAGGATTTTGTTGATTTTTGAAAGCTTTTCTTTTGACATGTCATTTCCCGGCTTTTTATAAAAGATAAGATTTTTACAGCATCCATAACAATATCGTTATTTTGGGAAAAAGGCCGTTTTTACAGCTTTTTTCCCTCACCCCGGCAGGCTTTTATCTAAACTTTAAATGATATTTTACTGTTATAAAATGAACAAAGCCCGAAAGAGTTTCAGGGCTTTTTCTTATATTATGTTACTTTTTTCGTACACTTAAGTCTATAGATGGATCGAGCAAAAAAAATATTAAAAGACGTATTCGGATACGATACTTTCAGACCGCTTCAGAGTGAAATCATTGAAAATGTCCTTAAAAAGAAGGATTCCCTGGTAATAATGCCTACCGGCGGGGGCAAGTCGCTCTGCTACCAGATACCGGCAGTAGTTTTTGAAGGCCTTACAATTGTAGTTTCCCCCCTGATTGCCCTTATGAAGGATCAGGTTGAGCAGTTAAGGGATCTGGGAATTAATGCCGTTCTTCTTAACAGTTCCTTAAGCGCTGAGGAATACAGGAACAACTACAGGGAAGTCAGGGATAAAAAAGCACGCATCTTGTATCTTGCGCCCGAATCGCTTTTTAAGGATGAAATTCAGGAACTCCTAAGTGAAGTAAAACTCGACTGCATTACTATAGATGAGGCGCACTGCATCTCGGAATGGGGGCACGATTTCCGCCCTGAATACAGGCAGCTCGGCTCATTCAGAAAAAAATTCCCTTCGGCTGTCTGCATTGCCCTGACGGCAACTGCAACTCCAAGAGTTCAGGATGATATCAAAGCCAACCTTAATCTTGTGGATGCAGCGAAGTTTCTGGCCAGCTTTAACCGCAAAAATCTTTTTATTAGAGTTGTTCCTAAAACCGATCCTTTTCAGCAGACGCTGGACTTTTTAAGCGAACATAAGGATGAGCCCGGTATAATCTACTGCTTTTCTAAAAAGCAGGTAGATGACCTTTCAGAACAGCTTTCAGCATTAGGCTTTCTGGTCAGGCCTTATCACGCCGGACTTAAGAACGGTGAACGCTCTGAAAATCAGGATTTATTCTTAAAGGACAAGATACAGATCATTATCGCTACCATAGCCTTCGGCATGGGAATAAATAAATCCAATATACGGTTTGTAATTCATTACGACCTCCCTAAAAACATTGAATCGTACTATCAGGAGATCGGGCGTTCCGGGCGTGACGGGCTCAGGTCCGACTGCCTCCTTCTTTTCAGCTACGGCGACATAAGTAAAATAAACTACTTCGTTCAGCAGAAATACACAGAATTGGAAAGAACTGTTGCAAAGCTCCATCTTGAGTCAATGGTGCGTTTTGCAGAGGCAAATATCTGCCGGAGGATCCCTCTTATCAGATATTTCGGGGAGAATTACCAGCAGGAATACTGCGGCATGTGCGATAACTGCCTTTCAGAGAAAAAAGAGCTGACAGACGTAACAATTGCGGCACAAAAGTTCCTCTCCTGCGTTAAAAGAACGGGCGAGATCTTCGGAGCCAACTATTTAATTGACGTCTTGCTTGGGGCTGAGACCGACAGGATCTTCAGCTTCGGACACCAGAACCTGACTGTCTACGGCATAGGCAAGGATCTTACAAGAAATGAATGGCTTAAGCTTTCACGCCAGCTTTTGGCAGACCATATAATTGTAAAAGGTATCGAATTCGGAAGCCTGAAGCTGACCAAAAGAGCCTATGAGGTTCTGCTTAAAGACATGAAAGTTTATGCCGATATAAAAGAAAAGGAAGCCAAACACAAAAAGGCAGCAATTGAAGAAGAAAAGCACGATCCGCTCCTCTTTGAACTGCTAAGAAAAAAAAGAAAAGAGCTCGCCGAAGAATCAAACGTACCGCCTTACGTTGTCTTCTCCGACAAAACTCTTATTCAAATGGCGGCCACTTTCCCAAGAACAACAGATCATTTCCTGAAAGTCCAGGGTATAGGCCAGTTTAAGGCCGAAAAATACGGCAGCGTTTTTATCGAAGTTATTGATGAATACTGCAGGCAGAATGGAATTGAAGACGCAGTTCTCCAGGATAAGCCAGCCCACACATCTCCTTCAAGGAGCAAAAAGCCCAGGCATGTTGAAGTAGGTGAAGCTTTTAACAGGGGCGCTTCCATTGGCAAACTTATGGAGAGCTATAAAGTAAAAGAAATTACGGTACTCGATCATCTCCTGAAATATTTCCTTGACGGAAATTCTTTAAGGGAAGAAGGCCTTGAAGAGTTTACTATTCTGCCCAGGGCAATCCGGGAGAATATATTTTCTCTTTTTGACCAGTTTGGTACAGAAAGACTGGCACCGGTATATGAAAAACTAAACGGTGAGGTCAGCTACGACGACTTAAGGCTCCTCAGGCTTTTATATATGTCGGACAAGAGGGGCTAAGGCCCCTTTTTAATATTCTTAAGGAGGTAATTTTCATCCAGGTTATTTATAAATGCCTCCGCAACTCCGTTTGTCCAGCCGAAGCCGTCCTGCAGCGGGTACTCACCGCCGCCTCCGAAGAGCTCAAGATTTTCCACGTTATATTTTTCCATCATGCGCCCCGTTCTTTTATAAACGCTGCCGTTTAAGCTGACCCACCTGGTTTTAATTTCTTCAGCCAGTGAGTCAAGGCCGTATTCCCTTAAGGCTTTAACCGAAATCCATTCTAAAGGTGCCCAGCCGTTCGGTGCGTCCCACTGCTCACGGGTTTCATTAAGCGTAGTAACAAGTCCCCCCGGCCTTAGGAAGTTTTTCTTCAGGTTTTCAGCAATTCTTTCAGCGTACTCAGGCTTAGCTATTCCGAAGTACAACGGGAAACATCCGGCAAGGGAGATAGTATTGGTCTGTCTTCCCTCTTTCCAGTTATAATCGTGGTAGAACCCGTCAGTCTCATTATAAAATATCCGGTTTATAAGGTCCGCTCTCCTGGAGGCCTTGGTCTTAAAAAATTCACTTCTTTCCACGTTGCCGTTAAGCTCATAGTAATATCCAAGCCTGTTTTCCAGAAAGTACAAAAGGCAGTTCAGATCAACAGGAAGAATGTCGGTTGTCCTGATGCTGGTTAAAGATTTAGCGTCCTTAAACCACCTGCTTGAAAAGTCCCAGCCCGACTCTGCTGCAGCCCTCAGGTTTCTAAAGAACACAGCACGCACAGAATCAGGAACCTTCAGTGAATTAGTGTAATCAGCCCTGAAGGACTCTTCTCTTGGAATTGTGTCAAAGTCGTAGTAGCGGTTTAAGACACCCTCCTCATCATTTAGCAGGACCACCCTGTTAAGAGCCTGCACGCCGCCCCCCTCTGAGAGTTCCTCAAGGCCGTTCATCCAGAACTGGTACTCAGTTAAAAGTTCATCCAGAAACTGTACGCCCCAGTAGTAATCATTTTTATACCATGAGATGAGGTCAATCATCAGAGAAAGGAACGGCGGCTGGGAGCGTGTAAGATAATAAACCCTGTTGCCGTTAGGGATCATTTTAAGCCTGTCAATTAAATCGGCAAAATTCCTGACCATATTCTCAGCCTCATCCACCCTTCCGTCAGAAATGAGTCCCAGCATAGTAAAAAAACTGTCCCAGTAGTAGATCTCCCTGAATCTTCCGCCCGGAACTATATATGGGTGCCTGAGAGGAATAATTGTACTGTACCTGTTTATAAGGAGGTCCGGTTTCCTTATAAGAAACTGCCACAATGTTTCAATGTGCCGCATCATAGGCTCACTTTCCGGCAGCTTAAGTGAGTCAGTCTTTCCCCCGGGAACAATAAAATTAGCATAAACAAATTCTCTCAGGTTAAAGTCCGGCATCGCCTTAACTGAGTCGTAGAGCTTCCTGATAAATGCCGGGTTTTTAACCGGGACGGCGTCAACGAAGGTTTTGGAATCGGAGAATACAGAGGACATCTGCACGTCCTCAAAGAGGCTTCCGCTAAGCTGTATATAAGTTTTCTTTATGGCCCTGAGTGAATCAAAGTCCTGCGCGAAAGAAGCGGAAAGCAGAAATAAAATGAGCAGAATCGTCTTTTTCATGGCAAAACACTCTCTTATGCTTATTATAAAATATAAAAGCCATGACCTATTAACAAGTACCGGCTTCTGTTCTGCAAATATTGAATCTTCATATATTTATCTGTTTAATAAAATTACTATCTTATTACATTAAGTTTTAACTGTTCACTTTGGTCCATGTAATTAAATATTTTATAATCTTTTTGTGGAGACATAATCATGGAACTGAATTGCAGAACATTTGTTGGTTTTGGTATTTTTTTCTGTCTTCTTGGGCTTTTCACCAATGCGCAGGCACAAACACATGAAAACAGGCTCATCTGCACCTTCTCAATTACCGCAAGGGATTCCGCAACAGGTGAGCTTGGAGTTGCAGTTGCATCCCGTTTCTTTGCAGTGGGAACGGTTGTCCCCTGGGCAAAGGCTGACATAGGGGCTGTTGCAACACAGTCATTTGCAAACACCTCTTTTGGCCCGCGCGGCCTTGAGATGCTGCAGAAAGGATTAAGCCCCGAAGAGGTGTTAAAAGAGCTCTTAAAAAATGATGACAATCCAGAGCAAAGGCAGGTAGGCATTGTCTCCTCTGATGGTAAATCCACAACATATACCGGTGCAAAGTGCCTTCCATGGGCAGGCGGAAGAAGCGGCAGAAACTACGCCGTGCAGGGAAATATTCTTACCGGTGAAGACGTGGTGGCTAATATGGAAAAGGCCTTTCTTACAACAAAAGGCACACTTGCCGACAGAATGTATGCCGCCCTTATTGCAGGCGATAAAGCCGGCGGCGACTCACGCGGAAAGCAGTCTGCGGCACTTATTGTAGTAAAGGATAAGGCAGGCTACGGCGGCTATACGGACAGGGCAATTGATATCAGAGTTGACGACAGCCCGGAGCCATTTAAGGAACTTGGAAGACTCCTGGACTATGCACAAATGAACTACGCATGGAATGAAGGATGGACACTCTTTACAGAGAAGAAACCTCAGGATGCGCTTCCTCATATGGAACGCGCCGTATCCCTGCAGCCAAATAACCCTGAACTGCTCTACGACTTTGCTGTTATTGAGCTTGCGGCAGGCAAAAAAGATGCTTCCCTGGCGGCGCTTAAAAAGGCTTTGGAATTAAATCCGAAACTGAAGCAGCAGGCCTCAGGAGATAACGACCTGAAAGAACTTCACAATGATCCGCAATTTAAGGAATTGATAAAGTAGAATTTTTTGGGATTTATTAGTAAATGGTTTTTGAAACAGGAAAAGAATCTATATGATAAAGGCTGATGTACTGATTATTGGTGCCGGTGTAAGCGGCCTTATGGCAGCACGCGTGGCCTCAAAAAAAGGGAAAAAAGTAATAGTTCTTGAAGCACGCAGCCGCATTGGAGGCCGCATAGCAACGTCTTCCCCAAAGGGTTTCCTTAAGCCTCTTGAAGAAGGGGCAGAGTTTATTCACGGGGAGCTTCCAATTACCGAAGCCCTATTAAAAGAAGCCGGGCTTGCTTCTTTTTCAATGGAAGGCAAAACCTACCAGATGGAAAAAGGGAAACTTCAGGAAAGCGGGGAATTTATTGAGGGCTTTCATCAGCTCATCAGTGAGCTTGAAAATCTGAAAGAAGATATGGCGTTCTCGGACTTCCTCGACAAATATTTTGCCGGGGAACAATATAAAGTGCTCAGGGATTCAGTAATAAGATATGCCCAGGGATATGACGCTTCAGATATAAAAAGGGTAAGCAGCATTGCCCTGAGAGATGAGTGGAAAAATGAAAGTGAAGCCGCACCAACAAGAATTAAAGGGGGCTATAAGAAGCTGGTTGAATTTCTTGCAGAGGAAAGTAAAAAACTTGGCTGCGATATACAGCTATCCTCAGTTGCCAAAGTAATCCGCTGGAAGGAAGGTTCTGTTGAAATTTCATGCGAAGACGGAAGAACTTTCCTGGCACCGAAGGTTCTAATCACCGTTCCCTTGGGCGTACTGCAGTCTGAAAAGGACAGTAAAGGTCATATTGAGTTTCAGCCTGAAATTCCTGAAGCCGTTAAGGCATTTAAGTCAATGGGATTTGGATCTGTAATAAAGCTGTTCCTGGAATTTAAGTACAGATTCTGGGAGAAGGACAAGGCGCCGGATCTCGGATTCCTCCTTTCCGATGCGGATGTCCCCACCTGGTGGACACAGATGCCGGATGAGGTACCCGTTCTTACAGGCTGGATTGCAGGTCCGGAATCCGAAAAGCTAAGTGAATTAAATGAAAATGAAATAATTGATAAAGCTCTTCATTCACTCGCCTATGTTTTCGGAATGGATGTTCAAATCCTCAAAGAACAGCTCGTTTCTTCAAAATCCGTGAACTGGAACAAAGACCCCTTTGCGCTCGGAGCCTACGCCTATACTACAGTAGAGGCTAAAGAGGCTCTTAAAGTTGCCATGGAGCCTGTAAAGGATACCATTTACTGTGCTGGTGAAGCTTTCTACATGGGAAGTGCAATGGGCACGGTCGAAGGCGCTCTTAGCAGCGGGCGGGATATAGCAGAAAAATTATAGCTGAATTTTTATAAAATACCGGATTAAAGAGAAAATGGAGTTCAGGATTCAGGAAAATTGTGAGGACATTGACTGGCACGAGGTAAGACAGTACCTGAAAGATGCCGGAATGGGTTATTATGAGCCCCAATTGCACGAAAAAGCCTTCCGCAGCAGCTTTTCAACCGTGTTTGTCTTTAATAATGAAAAGATGATAGGTTTTGGACGTGCAATTTCCGACGGCGCCTACCAGGCAGCGGTTTACGACGTCGTGGTGCTGCCGGAATACCAGAATTTAGGGATCGGAAAAATGATTATGGAACGCATACTGCAAAAAGTATCGCACTGCAACGTGATACTTTATGCCAGCCCCGGCAAAGAGGTCTTTTACTCGAAACTGGGGTTTTCCGGGATGAGAACCGGGATGGCGCTTTTCCTTAATCCCCCTAGAATGAAGGAAAAAGGAATGATCTATTAGCAAGATACTTCCGGTAAAAAGACTGAAAAAGAAACAAAAAAGCCCTGCAGTAAATATACAGGGCTTTTTTTGGGAACAATATATTGGAAACAGATTACTTTTTGTGTGAAGCAAGCCAGTTAGCCAATGTCTTCAGTTCAGCATCACTTCCCTTGAAAGCGATCGGATGCTGTTTGCCTTCCAATTTTTCCTGCTTTGTCAGGAACTTCTGAATCCATTCAGGTTTCTGTGTAGCACCAACAGTTGAAAGATCCGGAGCTTTTGACTTTCCTGTAGGCTGAATATTTTCGGCCTTTAATGAATGGCACATTGTGCATTTATTTGCTTCAAAAATCTTCTTTCCATCGGCATCCTTCGACTGAGCAACTGTAGCTGAAGCCAGAACTGATACTGAAAATAAAGCTGCGATAACCAGATTTCTACTTTTCATATTCCTTCCATTTGTTGTTAAATGTTAGATAATAAGTTAATTAATCCTATTATTGGGGATACGCTAAAAACTCATCAATATATTTGTCATAATCAATGAATTATTTTCTTCATTATATAACAGGACAAAACTGATGCCAAAAGGCGTTTCCCGGAAAATTGAGCAGTATTACAGATTCCGCCTTAATGGGGCGTACTTTAATTAGTACATTTTGTCCTGTTTTTACTCCAGCAAGATACATATTGTTCCGGAATATTGAAAGATTATTAATGCAGGGCAGATATTTTTCACTTCCCGTAAACTCAATATGAATATCCACTTATCTCATTTGCCGGGGCTAAATATTACGTTAATTTTGCTTATTTTATAGTATAAGATTCTCACGCCTTATAAACACAACTAACAAACAAAAGGAAAGATGAAAAACTTCAGGAACATAGTTATATACTTAACAATTTTATCAGCTGTTATTCTTAACGGCTGTACCGCCCCCGTAAAACAGACAGAAGGCAATGCCCCACCTAAACTTGAAGCTTCAGGAAGCCTCAGGTTTCTTGTGCCATGGGTAAACGATAAATTAACCGTGCAGTGCGTTATTGAAGAAGTAGACAGCGCCGGCTATAAGATGAATAATATAGCTTTTTATAAAGACTCTGTAAAAAGCAGTAATTTACTTTTCTCGCAGCGCGACAGGAACTACCCTATTGCCATATTCCCGTTAAAAGACAATTCAGGCAACCTCATGACCATCTGGGAGTCGGGTGTAACATACCGCTTTAAGGTTTTTAATTTCAATCAGGACAAAATTGAAAGCGTGCTGGAAGGCTATTCGCAGTCGTATCCCGAGCTGTTTTACGAGAACAAGACCTCGGAAAACCTGAGCATTTTAATTACAACCGTTGACCTGGTAAAAAACAAAAAGACAAAAGAAAAAGAGATTCTTCCGGTCAGTGCAACGCTCTACAGGTGGAAGAATGAAAAATATATGAGTGTACCCAATATACCCTGGGCAAAAAGATTTTCCTCCGGGAAATAAAATTTCAGCACTTTTGTTATTTTGGAGCCGCCATCAGCGCCATATGAAGGCGGCTCTGAACCATTTCTGATTTCTCATCCTTTTGAATTTTTCATCCTTTTTTAAGTTTTCATCCCTTTTGTTGCGCCGCGTCACAGCCTATTGAAAATATGCCTCTATACTCTATATTATTTTTATACACATGTCGCCACACAATGCAATTCATGAATTAAGAAACGGTCAATATAATTACAGGGGTCAATATGAATAAACACACTTTACTTTTTGTCTTATTAATATATTCACTGTCATTTGGACAGGAGTACTGGAAAAACTACAACAGTGCAACATCACTTCTGCCGAATAATACGGTATACCAGATTGTTATTGACGATCAGGATATAAAATGGGTAGCTACCGGCGTAGGCCTTGGAAGGTTCGATGGAACAAACTGGAAATCGTATAATAAACTTAATTCGGGCCTGCCTAACAACATAGTCCGCAGCGTGGCGATCGATTCCAGGGGGAACAAGTGGGTGGGCACTGACAGCGGTCTTGCCAAATTTGACGGCAAGAGCTGGACAGTTTTTACAAAATCAAACTCATACCTTCCCGACAACCGCATAAGGGGCGTAGCCGTTGATAAAGACGGCTTTATCTGGATCGGCACCAAGGAAGGCGGAGTAGCCATGTTTGACGGCTTTAACTGGAGGCTTTTTAATGCCGCCAACACAAGCGGCCTGGTAGACTATATCAATACTGTAGCTGTGGATAACAATAACATAAAATGGATTGGGACGAGCGGCGGGGGTCTGGGAAAATTTGACGGCGTAAACTGGACCTTTTTCACGAAAACAAATTCTTATACAGCATGCAACTCATTCCTTAATATCCGATTCGACCCCAAAGGTGTACTGTGGGCCGGGACGTGGAATGGCGGCCTTGAATCCTTTGACGGTACCAAATGGGGCTGGGGCAGCTACTTCCCCAAGATCACCCGCAAGCTTGAACATAAATGGGTTCTGGGCGTGGGCCTGGATCAGAGCGGTGCAAAATGGGTGGGAACAAACAACATCGGGCTCTGGAAATTTGAATCGGTAAACGGGACAGAGACCTGGACGGCATTTGACTCCCTTAATTCCCCGGTTAACGACACCTGTATTGTATCAATTGCAGTTGATAAGTACAACAACAAATGGATCGGCACCTACACTAAAGGGCTCTTTATATATAATGAAAACGGCATAGTAATTAAGAACTTAATTGTCACAGGGCCCGAAGGGGGCACAAAATGGGCCTCAGGCAGCATGCAGAAAGTAGTCTGGAACAGCAAGAGTGTCAGCGGGAATGTAAATATAAAGCTTTCGCTTGATGAGGGACTGACCTACCCCATTACACTTGCCTCTGATACTCCAAACGACGGCTCTGAGAATGTTACCGTACCGGTAAACCCGTCCGACTTGTGCAGAATAAAAGTAGAATCAGTTTCGGATCCATCCCTTTACGGGGTAAGTCCGTCAAACCTCAGCATCATTGTATTAAAAGCTCCTGCGTTGCTGGCTCCCTTAAACGAAGCGTATACTGATCCATCTAAGCTGGTCCTGAAATGGAGAAAAACAGAATTAGCCGAAGGCTACGCACTGAAAGTTGCAACCGACACCAGCTTTAAGACCCTTTTAATAAACGAGCCTTCTGTAAAGGACACAGTGCTTCCTTTATCAAATCTCTCTACAAATATGAAGTGCTACTGGAAGGTTCAGGCCATAATAACAGGAGGCACGGGGCCATGGTCGGAAGTAAGGACTTTTACGGTGCTCTCATTACCTCTTTCTCCTGAGCTTAAGTCTCCGCAGAATAACGCGGTAAATGTGGATGAAAATGCCACACTTTCATGGAACAGCACTCTTAATGCAGCCTCTTACAGGCTTAGTATAAGTGAAGATGATCAGTTCAGCACATTATTCTACTCTGATTCCAGCCTGACGGATATAAGCAAAGAGGTAAAAGGGCTCAAGCACGGGGCAAAGTACTACTGGCAGGTAAGGGGTAAGAATGCTGCCGGAGCGGGGCCAAATTCCGCTACCTGGAATTTCACTACAAAACTCTACAGCCCTGACAGCCTGGAGGCGTCTGTGGAAGTACCGAGAGTGAAACTGACATGGAAGGATAAAACAAACAATGAATCTGGATTTATAATTGAAAGAAAATTTGATTCTGATTTTATAGTGATAGCAACTCTTGGCCCGAATGAGACTTCATACACAGATACAACTGCAAAAGCATCCGGCAGTTATCAGTACAAAGTAAGGGCTTTTACAAAGGAAGTTGAGTCTGACTTCAGTAATGCCGTTACAATCAGCATCACGGGTGTCAGAGTGCCAGGGACATCTCCGGCAGTTTTTGCTCTCGAGCAGAACTACCCGAACCCGTTTAATCCAACGACAAAAATCAGGTATTCCATTCCCAAAGAATCATTCGTCACCTTAAAAGTATATAACCTTCTGGGCAGTGAGGTGGCAACGCTTGTTAACGGAAGGCTTACTGCAGGCGAGCACGAGGCGGCTTTTGACGGAAGCAGCATGCCGAGCGGAATGTATCTCTACAGGCTTGAAGCCTCGGGCAATATAAGCACAAAGAAATTTGTATTACTGAAATAAACACTTTTTACTGCCAAATAGCCGGCCCGGGTAAAAATAATATTCAGGCCGGCTTCTTTGTTTTTACAGACAACTTCTTCTAGACCTTCCTTTTAAAAGGCAGTTCCTGAAGTAACACTATTGGATCTTTCCTTCTTTTAGTTCGTCTGCCAGACGGTCGTTTTTATAGACCTTCTTTATAGCCTCATACATTCCTTTGGAATCCACGGCTACAGTCCTGTTGTAAGTCGGCAGATAAATAAAGTTACCCTGCAGGCTCTCGATGTTTCCGTCGAAGGCCAGGCCTATAACCTCGGCATTCTTGTTTATTACAGCGCTGCCCGAGTTGCCGCCAACGATGTCATTTGTCGAGACAAAATTAAAGGGCGTATTCAAATCCAGGTCTTTCGGAACATTCTGCCACCTTGAAGGAAGATTAAAAGGATACTTTCCTTCAAAGCCGAAATACTTGTCGTAAAGGCCGAAGAAAGTTGTTTTAACCTGTGCAGTAGTGCCGTTATAATTGTAGCCTTTTAAGAGGCCGTCTGAAAGCCTTAATGTCCTGTTTGCATCAGGCGTAACTGAGGTGCCGTACATCTTGTAGATTATCTGTCCTAAGAGCCCAAACGCAATGTTTTCTGTGTCCAGAGTTTCCTTCTGCTCTTTTTTCAGCTTTACCAGGTCACCGTAGGTCTCTGCATAATAGCTGATAAAAGGATCATTAAGGGAAAGGATTTCTTCCGGCGTTTTCTGGAAAAGAGCCATTACGGTTTTCTTGTCCTTAAATGCCGATTTTGAGATCAGGTTCTGAGCTATCTCCTTAGATGTCGATCCGCTGAAGAATTTCTTTACCCACGGGTGATCCTTGCCCAGGTTCATTATGATGTAATCTATATTGATTTCAAGTTTTGCCTGTTCAAGAATAGGATCAAAGTTATCAGGATAAATGTTCTTCAGCATCTGCTGGTAGCGTTCGGTCTTTGTTTCCGGATCTTTCTGATCCTCAGGAAGAGCGCTCTGCTTTGCCTGAGTTACAAGCGCGTTTGCAATTGTAAGATAACGTGAGAAGTAGGTGGGGTTTGTTGAGAGTGCTGCTATTTTCGTATCAATACTTCTCAGCTCCCCGCGTGTTGTTTCAATTGTCTTCCATACGTGGCCGTACTGTTTTTCCAGCTGAGGGTCGGACGCAACGAACTCACGTGCGCGTTTTTCAAAATCCTTTTTACGGGCCATCAGATATGGATCATTAAGAGCCTTATAGGTGTTTGAGGTATTTTTCTGCCCGTTGCTGAAACCAAGCCTCAGGTTTTCATATTCAGAGGCCTGCTGCGGGTTAATGCTCTTCAGCTGGTCTAGGCGGCTGTAGAGATTGTCGGCCAGAAAAGCGCTGTTCCTGAACTGAATGTCCCTTAAATATTCGAGCTGTGCAACAGTCCTCAGGCGGTTGGTTGACCCGGGGTTTCCGACTGTAAAGACGAGTTCTCCTGGCTGTGCGCCATTTGCGCTCCACTTGAAAAAGTGTTCAGACTTGACCGGCTTTCCGTCATCTCCGTATATCCTGAGGAAAGTGCAGTCAAGGTTGTAGCGCGGGTAAGTAAAGTTGTCCGGATCCCCTCCGAAATATGCAATATTTTCCTCCGGCTGAAAAACGAGTCTTACGTCATTATAAGTCTTAAAACCCTGAACGAAGAAGAGGCTTCCGTTGTAATAAGAAACAACGTCGCACTTAAGTTTGGTTTCTTTTTCATACTCATCTTTTAACACTTTAAGCTTTGCGTCTCTTAAGGCGATCTTTTCCTTTTCAGTCTTGCCTGAGCTGATTGCAGTCTGGACCTCTTTTGTAACGTCCTTAAGATAGATTAATTGTTCTGCCGAATAGTTGGGGATTTTTCTTTCCTCTTCAAGCGTCCTTGCGATAAAGGCTGTATTTGCAAGGTCTTCGCCTTCTTTCTGGACCATTCTTCTTATTCCGCGGGCGCAGTGGTTATTTGTCATAACCAGACCGTCTTCAGAAACAAAGGATGCCGTGCAGCCCGGTATGCGCAGGGCTGAAAGCCGTACGTCATCAAACCATTCCTGCGAGGCATTAAAGTTATATACCTGTTTCAGGTATTCAAAAGGCGGGAACTCAAAGGCCCACATTTTGCCTGTATCATACTTCTGCGCCTTTACTGTATCGGCATCAAAGGTGGCCTGGGCACGTAAACCGCCAAAGCATATGAATAGACATAAGGCTGCAGTAAGCATAAGCCTATTCATTCTAAACTGATTTTTCATTTAACTCCCTGTATTGTATAAATGTTAATTATTCCGCAAAGCAAAAATAATAGTGCCCGGACTTATAACCAAAGCAGATGTAAAAATTTTCTTAGAGACATCAGATATTCTTCCACCCCCATCTTTTCCGGGATGTTAGTATGAACCGCCCCCGGGACAACAATTAGAGTTTTTGGCTCCGGCGCATTGTCATAAACAACCTGACCGTTGTCACGGAAGCGTACAAAGTCGTCGTCACTTCCATGAAGAAGCAGAAACGGAGTTGTGATTTTTTTTATTTCCTCGGCATTATTAAACTTTCCTTTTGTAAGCCACCCCGCTGGGATATCCAGCACCAGGCTTCCCTGTGTAAGGGAATTTGCCGAGGCAAAAGGGGCCTCTGCAATAAGTGCCATCGGCTTTACGACCTCGGCAGCAAGATAGATTGAAGCCACATTGCCAAGCGAGTAGCCGTATAGAATTAGCGATGCGGGTTTTACAGCATAATTTACTTTAATGAAATTCCATGCTGCCTCTGCATCCTCATGCATTCCCACTTCGGAAGAAGTGCCTTCAGACATTCCAAATCCCCTGTAGTCGAATATAAAGACATTAACTCCAAGCTGATGCAGATACATAATCCTGTCCCAGTAGTTATCTATGTTTTCTTTATTTCCGTGGCAGTACAGTATAGTAAAACTATTATAGTAATTTTCTCCTTTTACCCAGTACCCGTAGAGCGTGTTTCCACCGCTTATGAAAGTCACCTGCTTAATGAGTGAATCGGGGATATTGTTTCCGGGCAGTTTGTATGCTGAGATTTTCTTGTCGTTAAAAAGGAAGCTGTCCATATCGCAGCCCTGTGCGGCTATAGCAACAAAAAGAGAGATGTATAATATAATTTTTTTCATTTTAGAAGCTCCTCTCAATAGCAAACAAAATTCCAACGGCGCCATGGCCTCCGGGCTTTATATAATCAGCCGCAAGCTGATCGGACCTAACGTTTACTCCCTGCCATTTTACCTCAGTCGTAAGACGGAGGCTTTTCCCGAGGTCAGTCCTGTAGCCAAAAAACGGAGAGAGCACAAACTTCGGGGCGTCAGTATCATAATCGGAACTTGTAAGAGGGAAAGTGTAGTCAAACCCCGTATAGATGAGGTCACTTCCCAGGTGCCAGGCGGCAGAGGCTGAAAGGGAAGGATACACGCGCATACGGCTTTCAACGTCCGGCTTCAGGCTGATAAAAGTTAAAACTTCAGGATGAATTCCGACAGTTGGAATAAGTCCCTCGTTCAATACAGGAAAGTACGAAGCTCCCAATTCAAGGCCGAAAATCCTGTACGGAAGGCTGGTCAGGTGCAGGCTGCCATCTATATTCATTTTCTCATTTAAGCCGTAAGACATTCCAACGGTGGCATAGGGAATTGGTATATGAGTATTAAAGGCTGCCACTATGGGGCCTCCCAGGCTTAAGTTTGCATTCATATTGCCCCGCCCCAGCGGTTCCAGGCTCGTATGCGCTGCGCATCCGGCAAATATTAGTGTTAAGGTAAGTATAACTCCAAAGGATAATTTTTTCATAGTAATGCCGCAGACTCCATAAATTTTCACCTTCAATACTTGCCCCGAAAATAAGTCGAAATACTCAATAAAACAACACATCTGAATATTACGAAGTAAAGGCTTTTTATCGGGGAAGCGAAAACTGACAGGATATTCCTCAAGCAAATTTGTTGCTGATTGCAGGTATTAGTTACAGAAGGCAGAAGTCCCCGAAAGAACTTCTGCCTTAAGACCTAAAAAATAGGGCTTTGTAAATTTATGACAAGAATTACTTCAAGAGCAACATCTTGCCGCTCTTAACAAAATCATTTGCCCTAAGTTCATAGATATATGTCCCGCTAGGAAGGTGGGAGGCATTAAACTCCACAGAATACCTTCCCTGCTCCTTATACTCATTTACAAGAGTAGTAACTTCCTTTCCCAGCATGTCAAAGATCTTAAGAGTCACCCTTGAAGTCTTCGGGATCTCATAGTTTATGACTGTAGAGGGATTGAAGGGATTGGGGTAGTTCTGGCTTAAAGCATACTCCACAGGAGCAGTTTCACTTTCCACAAGTTCCTTCTCTGGCTTCTCTGCTTTTCCCTTTCCAGAGTTTAAGAGATATACATTAAACTAACCCCCGTATAGTACCCTCTTGGAATAGACAATATGATATTAAAAGAAAGATATTATATTATCAACAGTGGTACCAATATACAAGGAGGGAAATTAAAATGGAAGGAGAATTAAAACGAAGGGTCTTCGATGAGGAGTTTAAGCTAGGGGCAATAAGGCTGGTAAAGGAGGAAGGCAGGAGGATTAGCGATGTGGCACGGGATCTTGGAATCGGGCAGAGTCTTCTGCACAAATGGATACGCCAGCAGAAAGAAGATGGTGCCTCAGCCTTCCCAGGAAAAGGTCACCTTAGGCCTGAGGAAGAGTATATGAAGAAACTTGAAAAAGAGCTCCGTGACGTAAAAGAGGAGCGAGACATATTAAAAAAAGCTATCGCCATTTTCTCAAGAGTAAAGCCCTGAAGTTTGAATTTATACGGGTTCACAGGTGTGAGTTCCGTCTTGAGAAAATGTGCACTGTCTTAGGCGTCTCCAGGGCAGGTTACTACCACTACACGAGAAGGAAGGTCTCAAGAAGGGCCATAGAAAACAAGGAGCTCTTAAGGGATATAAAAAGCATTTACTCGGAGTTCAGAAGAGCCTACGGGGTTTTAAGAATTACAAAAGAGCTGAAGGCCAGGGGTAAAAGCTTTAACAAGAAAAGGATTCAGAGGATTATGCGTGTAAACGGCATAAGGGCCAAGGCTTCAAGGAAGTTCAAGGTGACGACCAATTCCAAACATACGAGGAACAATATACCTGACCTGGTACAAAGGAAATTCCATGCTGAAGAAGTAAATACCCTCTGGACAAGCGACATCACCCACATCCATACCCGTGAGGGCTGGCTTTACCTGTGCGTAATCCTCGACGTATGTTCAAGAGGGATCGTGGGCTGGTCGATGTTAAACAGGATTACCGAGGACCTGGTAATGAGTGCCCTCATCCAGGCAGTCAGGCAGAGAAGGCCAAAGCCTGGTCTGATATTCCACTCTGACCGTGGAAGCCAGTATGACTCCCTGAAGGTGAAAGGCTACTTAAAACGCCACTTCTTCCGCCAGAGCATGAGCCGTAAAGGCAGCTGCTATGACAATGCAATTACAGAGAGTTTCTTTCATTCGCTTAAGACTGAGCTCGTTCACTCTGAAAAGTATGAAACAAGAATGGAGGCAATGATAAGTCTCTTCGATTATATTGAAATATTCTACAACAGGAAAAGAAGGCATTCGGCTTTAGGCTATAAGACGCCTGAGGAATTTGAGCTGATGAAGAGGAAGATATGTCTTAACTGAGTGTGTACTTTGCGGGGGTAAGATCACATCCATATTGTTTACAATTAGGTTTTCTTTCCCAATTCCATCAACACTTACTC